>CAZOSY010000042.1:0-15261 GCA_964582565.1 uncultured Bacteroidales bacterium
GCATTACGTATGATCCTTTGTTGTAGAGCGTTATTCCTTAACTAATATATGTAAATATTCTTCTGTGCTATTAGCTTTATGATTTCTATTTTCATCTTTGTCAGCCTTAAATCGTTGATAATTTATTGTTGCAATATCATACTTACCATATTTACTCATTATTTTTTTTACATCACTAACCGACATTAAACCTTCATTATTATAACTTAAAAATATGTATTTAAACTTTGCATTTTTAATCAAATTCTCAAATTCACTTAAAATATAATTTTTACTGCAATATTTCGATTTTTGATAGCTTGGCAAACCAGTTTTTCCTTTTGGTTCAAACTCATCATATTTCGCGATTGTGTTTAACATGTGGTAATTAGAACCATATTGCCTTGCATTATAAGGTGGGTCTAAATAAAGAATATCTCCATTTATTTCTTTAATTAATTCATTACTATCTCTATTAAATACTATATGCTCATTATCATTAATTTCAAAATTAGCTGGTTGTAAAACAAGTTCTTTTTGTGCTGATTTTTTTAAATGTTTTAAAAATGCACCATAAACCGATGCTGTGTTTGCAACTTTGTCAGCACTTTCTAATAAACTTGTCAGCAAAAAGTAATATTGGTTAGGATTTATTTTGTTAGCAGTTTTCCATTTTTCAATTTGCTGCCTAATTGTATCTATTTTTTTACCATTATGGTCAGAGAAATACTGTCGTTCGCTACCACTTCCTAAACAATAATTTTTAAATACAAAACCATTTACAATAATTGGTAACTTATTTAACTTTTCAATTAAATATTCTTGTTCATCTAATTTATTATGATTTTCGATATAATTTTTATTTAAAACAAAGCTGTAATATTCAAAATCATTTGAAATCACTTGTTTAACTTCTTGTTTGAAGTTTCTACCAATTATACCAGTGCCAGCAAAAATATCACAAAATATTTTGTCGGATAAATCATTTCCAACAACTGAATAGACTGTTGATTTTATAAAACTTGATAATTTATATTTTGAACCGATATAATTCATTTAATTTCCAGATAGTAAGATTATAAAACAATTAACTTTATAAGTTTTATTTTTTTCTGTTGGCTTTCCTTTATTATGAGTGTATTCAAAAGTAATTTCTAATGGATTGTCCAAATCAGTATCCTCAATTATTTTTGCAATTTTATCAATAGAAACTTCCTCATCTAAATATACAACCAATAATCTGCTATCAGCACCAAATCTACCTTCATCTTGATATTTGTAGAGATATTCTGCAACTTTTTCTGGATTATTCATTGCTTGCTCTTTCCAATTATCACCATAGTTTTTTTTAAATTCATTTGTTGGACTTTTTGCTACTTTTTGATCAAAAGATATCCCATTAATAAAAAAGTCAACACCTCTTCTATGATTTAAAGTTGGAAGAATATTTTTATTTTTCTCAAAAATCAAAGTTTCAATAAAGTCATTTCTTACAGTATTTATTTCTTTTATTCTTCTATATTTAACAGCAGCGTGTTTAACTTTTTTATCTTTTGCTTCACCAGAATTGTGTTCAGCATTGACCCTTTGAACAAAACCATCAAAATCTCCTTGTGAAAAAGGCCACGAAATTTTATCAAGTTTTAGTTTTTTCCATTCATCAAGTAAAATATTCATTACCCTATATGAATCTTTACCACTATTATATTTGTTAGATTTTTTAAATAACTGCCTAATTATAGACTCCCCGTTTTCAAAATCCCAAAACTCAACAATTTTTATCCACAATTCATTTGTACTTAAATTTAATATAGTATTGCCTTTATTTTTACCTCTTGTGATTTCCCTAAAAGGCAATTCAAATCCTTTCTTCTTTTGTAATTCTAACAAAAAGATTTCCGCATTTGTTTTATTGCCAAAAATCTTTTTTGCTGTGTCTGTCGAAAAATTATTTCTTAAATCCATTAAAACTCCTTTTTAAAAACCATAATATATTCGTGTTTGAAAATATAATAATCATTTTTCAATGCTCTATATTTCCATATTCCACCTTGTCCTATTTTCCCTCTATTTCCTTCAATATTTTTCACAATTATTCCTTTTAATTTTACTTTAAACGTCCTTTTGATAGCGTCAATAATGTAAAACGATAAAGGGATTACTTCACTCTTCTTATAAACATCACCAATTACTATTGCAAAGTAACGATTAATTTCTAAATATCTTAATCCGTTTTCTACTACTTTATTAAAAATTTTCACAAATTGAGACAAATCCGATATTTGCGATAAATCTTCTTGTTTATTTGTGAATTTTACAATATCCATATATGGTGGATGCATTATTAAAAACTGAACTTTATCAGATTTTAACTTATTCAATGATTTTGCAATTTTATTATTAAAATCAGCTGTATTAGAAACATCACAATTTTGAATATCAAAATTTATTATTTTCGAATCTTTCATTTTTTCATTCACAAATGAAATCATCTCATTATTTATATCAAAACCAATAAAATTTCGATTTAAATTTTCACATTCAAAAAGCGTAGTTCCACTACCAAGAAAAACATCAAGAACAATATCTTGTTTTTTTGTGTACCTTTTTATTAATTGATAAGGAATTTGTGGTATAAAATTACCGTGATATTTATTTGAATGTTTGCCTTTTTTATCTCGTTCACCAATTAACCAAAGGCTATCAACGTTTACATCAATTTTTTTCCAATTATCTATATCTAAATCATTAAATTTCATTCCTTATTTTTTTTTTGTTCTAATGCCCGCCAACTTGTTTATACAACCAACTTATTACATCAAAACTGCTATTTAGATGCCAAAATAAGTATCTAAATAACAGTTTTAATAAAACAAGTTGTTATTTAGTTTTTAAAAAATAACAGAATTATTTGCTTAGCACTTTAAATTCTGTTCTTCTGTTTTGTTGTCTTCCCTCATCAGTATCATTGGTTGCTATTGGCTGAGAAAATCCATATCCTGCATATTCTAATCTGTCTTTTTTTATTTCATGGTTGGTAAGATAATCAACAACAGATTTAGCTCTTTTTTCTGATAAATTTTTGTTATATGCTGCTGAGCCAACATTATCAGTATGTCCTGAGACCTCAATTTTAAGAGTAGGCACATCGTTCATTAGTTTTGTAAGTCGGTTAAGTTCTGTAACGGATTCTGGTCTTAATGTAGCTTTATCAAAATCAAAGAAGATATTTTTTAATACAACTTTTTTGCCCACTTCTATTTTTTTAAGTAGTATATCTTTTTCTATTTCGCGATATTCTGTTGAAGGAGATATATCAAAATTTTCGGAATGGAACAGATATCCTTTGGATTCAACAGATATTCCATAATTTTTGCCTGAAGGCAGAGTTACTAAATATTTGCCTGTTTTGCTATTTGAAGTAAAACTTGCGACGAGTTCATTTTTTTGATTATCTGTAATTTCAATAGTTGCTTCAAGAGGTTCTCTTGTTTTTTCATCTAATATCAAGCCCTTTAAAAGAGTTAATTGAGTAGTTTTTATTTCTACTGTTGGTTCTATTACTGTTTCACTAATAGGTTCGGCTATATTAGCCAGCAGGTTATCTTCAGAGTTATAGATAAGAGGTTTTTCATACCCGAGGAATGTTATAAGATATATATCCTGGTCACCTTTACCTCCTGCTTTTGCAGAAGAATAATAGCCATGTTCTCCGCTGGCAGTTATAGAAAAGAATACATCATCATCAGAAGTATTGATAGGATAACCTAAATTTTTTGGTTCAGACCATTTATGTTTTTCATAAACAGATTTAAAGATGTCATATCCGCCCATATTTTTGTGTCCTTTAGAGCTAAAATACAAAGTTTTTCCGTCAGGAAGCATAAATACACCTTCTTCATTATAAGGAGTGTTAATAACAGGACCAAGATTAACAGCTTTGCCCCAGTTTTTACCTTTTTTATCAATTTTAGACATATATATATCATTGCCACCATATCCGCCCGGCTTATTAGAGACGAAATAAATAATTTTTCCGTCATAAGAGAAGGATGCTGATGACTCATGATATTTGGTATTTATATTTTTCCCTAATTTTCTTGGTTTTGACCATTTGTCTCCTTCAAGGTCGCATTGATAAATATCGCCTCCATTACTTCCTTTGTAGGTAAATAATTTTTGTCCGTCCGGTGATAAGCCCACAGTTGCATCGTGATAATTAGTATTAAGTGGTTTGCCCGGATTTTTAGGTGGTGACCAGATGTTATTATTTTTATATATAATATAAATATCTTCGTAATATTTATTGTCTGAAGGGTCTTTATCTTCGCCTGTTGTGTTATCACGTCTGGAAGTAAAAATCATCACTGATTCATCAGCGTTTATAATAGGACTATATTCAGGATAAGCAGAATTAGTTACATCTCCAAGGTTATCAATAAATACTCTGACTGAATCATTTACTAATTTTATACCATTATTACATTCTTTAATTTTTTTATCGGTTCTTTTACCAAAAGAAGTAATTTCAGCAGGGGATAAAGATTGTTTATATTCTTTATATTTACTTATTGCTTTATCAAATTCATAGTTTAACTGATAAGCTTGTCCAAGCAAATAGTTAATATCCGGGCTTACATTTGGGTCTAATTTTAATGCTTTTTCAAAAAATGCAATAGAATTGGTTTTTTGAATAGTATTAAGATAACATTTACCGATTTTATAATTTAACAGAGCATTATCAGGATTAAATTTATTTGCACTGATATAATGTTCAATAGCATCTAGATAATACATTCCTTTGCTCAGTTCATAGCTTTTGTTTCCTTCTTCTATTTCAAGGATAGCTTTTTTTAATTCTCTTTTTCTATCAGGAAAATTTTCTTTTTTAAATTCAACATTTTGTGCTTTTAAATTAAAGCAAAATAATAATAGCAAGAAGTTAATAAGAAATAATTTATTTTTCATAATTGTTTTATATATTAAAATTTACATAATTGTTTTGAATATTTTTTTCCTGTTTCAATACCAAGAGCTGCTGCTTTTTTCCAGTCTTCACATGCCTCTTTATCTTTTCTTAACATTTCTTTTGATATTCCACGGTTAAGAAAAGCATATCCATAATTAGGATTTAGTTCAATAGCTTTGTCATAATCTTTAACAGCTTCTTTATAATTTTTTAGTTTATGTTTTGCATTTCCACGGTTGTTGTATGCGTAAGCATAATTAGAGTTAAGTTGTATAGCTTTATCGTAATCAGCAATAGCTCCGTTATAATCATCTAATAGTGCTTTTACATTACCACGGTTATTATAAGCGATATAATATTCAGGTTTTATTTTCACAGCAGTAGTATAATAATCAACAGCATCTTTATAATTTTCAAGCATTTTTTCAATACTTCCAATATTATTAAATACGAATGCCAATTTTGAATTTATTTTTGCAGCTTTTTTATAATCTTCTAAAGCGGCTTTATAGTCCTCAAGCATTCTTTTTGCGCTTCCTCTGTCATTATAAGCATAAGCATAATCCGACTTTATGTTTATTGCTTTTGTATAATCATCAATAGCATTTTCGTATTCTTTTAATTCAAATCTTACTCCACCTCTGTAATAAAATGCTTTGGCATATTGAGGGTCAGATGCTATAGCTGAGTTGTAATCTTCTAATGCGCCGTGTATATCTTTCATTCTGTATTTGGCAAGACCTCTGCTAAAGTATGTTTTTCCCGAAGTATTGAGTTCCAAAGCTTTATCAAAATCATTTATTGCTGTTTCATAATTTTTTAATTCAAGATTAACAGAACCACGATTATAATATGCTTTTTCAAAATCAGGTTTAAGTTTTATTGCTTCATCAAATTTTTTAATAGCTTCATTATATTTGTTTTGTTCAAACAGAGATATTCCTTTATTATACAATTTTTCAGCTTTTTGACTATCCTGTGAAAACACTTGGGTAAAAGGTATAATAATAAGGACTGATAATATTAAATATATTTTTTTCATATTAAAAAAGGTTTAGTTTAAATATTTAATTTAAGAAATAAAAAAAACACAAAATTAGTATTTAATTACAATTAAAAAAATATTTATAATTATAGAAAAAATTTGTGTTTATATTTTATACGGATTCGCTATCAATGTCATTAAATTATTTTGATAAATTTGATTATGCTTTGGTATTATTTAATGTTTGTCCATAATGTCTAATTTCTTCGTTACGCTTGTCTTTCAAATCAGTCATTTACAAAAGCAAACGCCTTATTTTCAGGACTGCGCAAGCCTATAACTCTAACATTCTGAACTAAACACTTACTTTATGAACAGATACTATTTACTCAATACTTTAAATTCTGTTCTTCTGTTTTGTTGTCGTCCTCCTTCTGTATTGTTAGTTGCTATTGGTTCAGAGAAACCATATCCTTTGTATGTTAATCTTTCTTTACTTATTCTTTTTTTTGTAAGATAATCAACAACGGCTTTTGCTCTTTTTTCTGATAGATTTTTGTTATATGCTGCTGAGCCAATATTATCAGTATGTCCTGAGACCTCAATTTTTAGAGTAGGCACATTATTCATTAGTTTTGTAAGTCTGCTAAGTTCTGACATAGATTCAGATCTGATACTAGCTTTGTCAAAGTCAAAGAAGATATTTTTTAATACAATTTTTTTGCCAACTTCTATTTTTTTAAGCAGTATATTTTTTTTTATTTCGCGATATTCTGTTGAAGGAGATATATCAAAGTTTTCGGAATGGAACAGATATTCTTCTGCTTCTACAACCATACCATAATTATGTCCGGAAGGTAAAGATATTAAATATTTACCTGTTTTGCTGTTAGATTTGAATGTTGCAACAACTTCATTTTTTTCATTGTCAATAATTTCAATTGTTGCTTCAACAGGTTTAGAAGTTGTTCCGTCTAATATTTCTCCTTTTACAAGTGTTAGGTTAGATGTTTTTGTTTTAGATTGTGTAATAGTTTCGCTTATTGGCTCAGCTATGCTTGCTAATAAATTATCTTCTGTATTATTAATAAGTTTTTTTTGATATTCAAGAAATGTTATGCAATATATATCTTCTTCTCCGTTGCCTTCGGGTCTTATAGATGAGAAGTAACCATGTTCGCCGCTAGCTGAGATAGAGAAAAATACGTCATCATCGGGAGTATTGACAGGATATCCCAGATTCACAGGTTCAGACCATTTACCATTTTCATAAGCGGATTTAAAGATATCAAGTCCTCCCATAGTTTTGTGTCCTTCAGAGCTAAAGTAAAGGGTTTTTCCGTCCGGATGCATAAAGACACCTTCTTCGTCATAACGGGTGTTAATATTAGACCCTATATTAATTGCTTTGCCCCAGTCACCTAATTCATTTATTTTAGACATATATATATCGCTGCCGCCGTATCCTTCATTTTTATTAGATACAAAGTAGATAGTTCGTCCGTCATAAGAGAAAGATGCTGAAGATTCGTGGTATTTGGTATTTATATTATTATTTAATTTTTTAGGTTTTGACCATTTGTCTCCTTCAAGGTTACATTGATAAATATCTCCGCCATTACTACCTTTATATATGAATAGTTTTTGTCCATCCGGTGATAGTCCGATGATTGCATCGTTTAGTTCTGTGTTAAGTGGTTTCCCTGGATTTTCAGGTAGAGACCAGTCGCTGCCATTATTGTTTGTAATGTAAATATCTTCATAATACTTATTATCTGTCGGATCTTTGGTATTTTTGAGAGAAGAGTCAGGTCTGCAGGAAGTAAACATCATAATTGATTCATCTGCATTAATAATAGGATTATATTCAGGATAGGTAGAGTTAATATTTTTAAGATTAGTGATAGATACTAAGACAGGATTACTGATTAATTTTTTAGCATTGTTACATTCGTCAATTTTTTTATCAACATCTATACCGAGATCAGAGAAATAACGTTTTGGGAATAGTGTTTGTCTGTATTTTTCGTATTGCTCTTTTGCTTTTTTAAATTTATAAGTAAGCTGGTAAGCTTGTCCGAGCAAGAAGTTAATATCTGGTGCTACTACAGAATCCATTTCTATAGCTTTTTCAAGATATGGTATAGAATTAATTTTTTGTATAGTATGCATATAGCAATTGCCGATTTTATAATTTAACAGAGCATTGTCAGAGTTAAAACTGTTTGCCATCAGATAATACCCGATAGCAGTAAAGTAATACATTCCTTCCCCTACTCCATAATATCTATCGCCTTTTTTAATATTTTTAATAGCTTTTTTCAGTTGTTTTTTTTGATCAGGAAAGTTAGATTTTTTAAAGTCAACATTTTGAGCATTTAAGTTAAATGTTAACATTAACAGGATTAAGATATTAATTAATAATATCCGTATTATAAAATTTTTTATAGAATGTTTCATTTTATTTGCGTATTTATTTGCATAATTGTTCTGAATATTCTTTGCCGGAATTAATGCCGAGAGAATCGGCTTTTCTCCAGTCCTCACAAGCTTCTTTATTTTGTTTTATTATTTCTTTTGTTATTCCACGATTAATGTATGCATATCCATATTTAGGATTTAGTTGAATAGCTTTATTATAATCTGTGATAGCTCCTTTATAATCGTTTAATTTATTTTTTGCATTACCGCGATTATTATATGCATATGCATAATCAGGTTTTATTTCAATAGCTTTGTTATAATCTTCAATAGCTTCTTTATATTTTTGCTGTTCAAATTTTATGCTTGCTCTATTATTATATGCAATATAATAGTCAGGTTTTATTTCAATAGCTTTAGTATAATTATCAATAGCTTGTTTATAATTTTCAAGTATTTTTTTTATACTTCCAATATTATTATATACAAATGCTAATTTAGGATTTAGTTCAACGGCTTTTGTATAATCAATCAGAGCGCCTTCATAATCTTCAAGTTTTCTTTTTACGCTTGCTCTGTCATTATAAGCATAAGCATAATCAGGGTTTAGATTAATTACTTTTGAAAAGTCATCAATAGCATCTTCATATCTGTCCATTTCAAATTTAGCTCCGCCTCTGTAATAATATGCCTGATAATAGTTAGAGTCAAGTTTTAATGTTTCGTTACAGTCCTGCAGAGCTCCTTGCATATCACCTGTTTTATATTTAGCAAGTCCTCTTGTGAAATATGCTTTTTTAAAATCAGGGTTTAATTTTATTATCTGATTAAATTTTTCAATAGCATTATTAAATTCATTTTTATTAAGATATGCAAGTCCCTCATCATATAATGCGCCTTCTATGGTTTTTGTAGTTTTAGCTTCCTGTTCTTCAGCAGAGATAGCATTTTTAATATTTTTTATTTTTGATACCTTTTCATCTATAGGCAGTTCCTCAGTACTTATTTCTGTGATGTCTTTTCTGATTGGAGTTTCGTCAATAGCAGTTTCTTTAATATTTGTTTTGGCAATATTTTCAGTAACAGGGATTTTTTTTGCTTTTTCAATACTTTTATTCTTTGTAATCTCTTTTGTTTTTGGTATATTCTTAGCTATAGCTGTTTCTTTTGTTTTTGATTTTATTTCTTTGCTTTGGACAGGTATTTTAAGTTTTTGGTTTGGATAAATATTTTTTTTTGAATTAGGATTATTAGCATAAATATTGTCTGTCTTGACTGAATATAATTTTGCAATTGAATATACTGTTTGCATGGGTTTAACAATGTGTATATAGTATTGTTTCCCATTAAAAGTTTTAATTTTATCTGATTTAACATAAGTTACAGATGCTGTATTAAAATTTTTTACGTCTGCTGTTTCTTCTATTTTTGATTTTATCTTTTTATTTTTTATAAGTATTTTAAGTTTTTGTTTTGGATAAATAATTTTTTTTGAATTAGGATTGTTGGCATAAATGTTATCTATCTTAACAGAGTATAATTTTGCAATTGAATATACTGTTTGCTTATGTTTAACAATATGTATATAATATTGTTTTCCGTTTATCTTTTCAATTTTATTTGATTTAACGTAGGTTACTTTTTGAGAAAAGCATTGAAAAGAATAAACAATAAATATTAAGAATATCAAGTATATTTTTTTCATATTAACAGATAAATAATTGATTTAATAAATAAAATTTATTGATATACTAAAAATTATATCCGCGACTGGTCTGATTAATTTTGTAAATTTTTTACAAAAGTAAAAAAAAATATAAAATACACAATTTTTTTTATTATATATGATAAAATATATAAGACTAATAATTTTACTTTTTACGTTTTATTTATAATAAGGTTATAATTTTATTAAAAATTATTATTAGTGTCCGACTAAAAACAAAATATGAGCTTCCTTATTGCAGATTCCTCATTTCGCGGAGTTTACACTGAACGCAGTGAATGTGCTCCATTCGGAATGACAATGGTATTATTTTTTTGGGGATATGGGTGTATTTTCGCTTTGCGAAAATACACCCATATCCCTTACCCGAATTATGCTGTCATTCCGAGCGATAGCGAGGAATCTGTAACAATTAAACTTGTATTTCATTTTTTAGTCGGACAATAGTGAAAAATTATATAAGTGTATCCAAAATGACAATGAATAAACTTAATTATTAAGTTTGTATTTTTTATAATATATTAATAATGTATAGATTAGATATATTACCTTTAAATAAATGGCTTGAGCATTACGAGCTACCTTTTGTTATCAGTGGTCCTTGTAGTGCTGAATCTGAGCAGCAAATACTTGACACAGCAAAAGGTTTGGCAAATATATCAAATGTAAAAGTATTTCGTGCGGGAATTTGGAAGCCGAGGACACATCCAAAGACCTTTGAGGGTGTTGGCATTAAAGGATTAAAATGGCTTAAGAGTGTTAAGAAAGAAACAGGACTTTTGACAGCAGTTGAGGTTGCTACTCCTAAACATGTTGAAGAATGTTTACGTAATCAAGTTGATATATTATGGATAGGAGCAAGAACAAGCGTAAGTCCTTTTTTAGTTCAGGAGATATGTTCTGTTTTAAAAGGTACTGATATTCCTGTTATGGTAAAAAATCCTGTTAATCCGGATATCCAGTTATGGTTAGGTGCTCTTGAAAGGATTAATCAGGCAGGTATTAAAAAATTGATTGCTATACACAGAGGTTTTTTTTCTTTAAAAAAAAATCTTTATAGAAATAATCCTTTATGGGAAATACCTGTTGAGATTAAACGGTTGTGTCCTAATTTACCTGTTATTTGTGACCCAAGTCATATTTGTGGTAATAAGGAATTGCTTTTAGATGTTTCGCAAAAAGCCCTTGATATAGGTATGGATGGTTTGATGATAGAATCTCATATAAATCCAAATATTGCTTTGACAGATGCAAAACAACAAATTACTCCACAACAATTATCTGAATTAATTTATAAACTTAAAGTTCATAAAGATTTACATAATGTTAAATCTGAAGATGAGTTAAAAAAATTAAGAAACCAGATTGATAAGCTTGATAATGAATTACTTAATATTATTTCAGAGCGAATGGAAGTTTCTGAAAAAATCGGGAGATATAAATATAATAGTAATATTACTATATATCAAAAGCAACGTTGGAATAAAATAATACGTAACAATTTAATTATTAGTGATAAACTTGGGCTAAATAAAGATTTTTTTTCAAAACTTTTTGCTTTAATTCATAAGGAGTCAATACAAAGGCAAAAGACAAAAGTAAAAAAGACAAAAGAATGAAAATAGAAACTAAAAATTAGGAAGAAGTTGCAAAAAAAATAACAAGACAGAAATGAAAAAAAATTAATTGACCTAAAAGGGCTTGCAATATGTTTTTATATTGCTGATATTCAAGCATTTACAAGTTACAGATTTTAAATTTGTGGAATATGGGTTATAATTTTTTTTAAATCCACTTCTTTTTTTTAAAATAAAATACCAGTAATATTACAATTACTAGCATACTTCCAATGATTACCCAGAAAGATTCAGGACGATTTTGTAGAGGTAATCCTATATTCATTCCATATAATCCTGTAATAAATGTAAGAGGCAGTAATGTTGTAGAAAAGAAAGTAAGAACTTTCATTATTTCATTAATTTTGTTTGTTTGCAAAGAGTCAAAGGTCTTAGACAAACCTTCAATCAATTCCTGATAGTCCTCTGTTAAATCCCAGCTTTTTTGATAATAATCAAGAATATTGCCCCAGTATTCTTCCATATCTTCGGCAAATCCTTTTATTTCGCCTGATTCAAATTTGGTAAAAAGTCGAAGTTGAGGTTTGATAATAGTATTAAGTAGAATAATATTTTTTCTTGTAACGGATATTAGTTCAATAATTTTTTTCGGATGTTTTGCAAATAAGTCATTACTAATTATATTTACAATATCACCAATATTTCTTATTATAATAAGTGTTTCTTTTAAGAGTTGTTCAAGGATTATATAAAGCAGAGCATCACTTGTATTAAGTTCTAATTCACCTGAAAATTTTTTGGTTTTTTTTGCTTTATTAAATAATTCTTTAACTACCAAGTGGGATTTGCCAATAGTAATAATATAATTTTTGCCCCAAAATATTTTTACTTCTTTAGTAATTAAGAATTTATTTGATTTATCAAAGTATGGAAAGTGTAAAATAATGAAGTAGTAGTCATCATAGACATCTATTTTTGGACGTTGAACTTTACTGCGGCAGTCCTCAATATCAAGAGGGTGAAAATCATAATTATTTTGAAGATACTGAAAGTCCTTATCAGAAGGTTTTGAAATATGATGCCAGTTGAGTGTTTTGTATTGAATTGTTTCAATCATAAGCCATGTCCTCCTGTTAAAATAATTAAACTTATTTCTACATTTTATATATTATTTTTTTTAAAAAATGCAAAGATAAATAAATTTTTTAAATTTATTTATTAATATTATATGTTTTTGGTAGTGTCTGTTAATCATTGTGTTTTGGGCTTTAGCCCAAAAGATTATATCTATATCAATAATTAATAAATACTACCATATTTTTTATTGGTAAGAAAATATATTAATGAATATTTCAATATTTTTTGGATTGGGACTCAGTTTTCCATTGCAAAGTATTTATTGTATGTTTAATATCTTCTTTTATAAAATTAATAACAGGAGATAAAGAATCATTGTTTGGTTTTATATTAAAATATAAAGCGCCTCTTATGAAATGAGTTACACTGTCAGTAACAAAAAACTGGAAAGGCGAAGCAGTATTAGTGCCTTTAATATCATAAGTTATACCATATACTTTATCTTTGTTATTAATAAACAATTTTGTATTAATAGCATCTGCTTTTGATATATGTTTATTGACAAGAGTTCTGGTATCTTCAATATAATCAGGCAAATTGTTTTTTATGTGTTTGTAGCTAATATGTATTTTAGCTTTAAATTGAGGATAATTTATATTTATCCAAAATGGTTCTGTCATAAAATCAGTATCCGGACTTATTTTCGCATATACAGGATATTCAAATTTATACGGATATACAGAATCAAAAATAATGTATTCTTTTTTAGGTAACTCAATTCTAAAATATCCTTTTGGTTTAGGAGCATAATTGTTTTCACACGAAGTAAATAAAATAACACAGAAAAAAAATATATAATATACTATTTTAACTTTTGACATATCTATTAATTAATATTATTCTTTAAAACATACTTTAATGGTTATTTGACAGTCATTTGCCTCCTCTATTATGCTTTCTTCTTTTTTCTTTCCATCTGTCTTTAAACGTTGGCATGGCATACTTTTTTACAAGTTTTAAGTTTAGTATCAGCCAGTGCTAATTATAAATGTGTATGGATGCTATGAATTGGACTATAATTGTCCATATTTTTTCCCCTTTAATAGTTTATCCAGTTGTCCGTTTTTTGTTTTATAACCAAGGATTATTTTGTTACTACTTTCAATTATCTTTTTGTTCCTTTTCTCAGCAGTTTTTCTGGTAACTCTTTTTATTTCTTTTTCAAATGGGCTGATTACCAATAATCTGTTTTCATTGACTGCTTTTTCAATTTCAGTATTCCATCTTGTTTTCATACCTCTGGCAAGCACAAGGATTAGCGGTTGTTTTCCTTTAAGTAGAATTTCAAAAACATCTTTTTCTATTTGAGAATGGTTGCCACATATAATGCAGTTTTCTTGTTCCCTTTGTTCTTTGCCCCAGTCGTAACTTTTTAGTACTACTTCTGCGGGGCATTTCCGTGAGCAAAGGAAAGCTGTCTTGTGCAAGTCCAATATTTTTATGTTACCCTTATGTTTCATAATCAATCACAATAATATCTTTATTTCTATCTTAACACTATCTAATTATCTATTTGTAAGTATTTGAATATCAAATAACAACATAAAAATTCTATCTTTTTCTATCTTAATTTTCGTTCTAAATTATTATAGAAATGTCTAAAAATGTCTAAAAAAATGTCTAAACTATTTTTTAATATCCATTTTTAGACATTTTCCAAATCTTACCATTAATTTTGATTATGCCCTTTTTTCTTAAATATTGAAGATTATTTTTAATTTTATTCTGCTTTTGAACATTACTCAATATGTCAGGTAGCTTATCTAATAATACTGATTCAAAATTTTGTCTTTTACCTTCCTTAAACTTATTCAGATAATCAGTTATTACTTTTTGTATATAATCATCATCAATACCTCTTAATTTTATATAGTTAACTTCTTGACCTGTATTTTTTGCTACTGATGCCGCTACAAAATAATTAGGTTTTCTTCCTTCTATAAGATTTTCTTTTGTGCAGAAATTTTTGCTTCACCAAGTAAAATTTCTATTTTGTTATCATCAACCCTATATCCAATAGCATCCATACTTTTGTCCGGCATATCATCACGCTCTCTAAATGTTATGTTTTTTAATGGAATAATAAACATTGAACTTTCATCAATTTTTTCCTCAAAATAATAGGTCATCAGTAATTCGCCCAAATCGCTTCGGTAAATATTTCTTAAAACTTCGGGTTTCTCCCCTTTTTCTCTTTTAAAATCATGAGCGATAGAATTTTTGGAAATTATACCTTTAAGTAGAGAACTGTCAAAGCCATGGGTTTTATATAATTGACTTTCGCTTAATGATGATAATTCTGCATTTGTACGGCTACGTTGTTCAATATATTTGCGGGCAAATTTCTCAATAAATGAGTTCATTACCGGTACATCACGTTTTATAAATACATTTTCACTCATTCCTTAACTTTATTGTTTTATTTCAATCTTCAATAATAGCAATTTTATTCATTTTCCTCTCCATT
>CAZOSY010000043.1:0-15196 GCA_964582565.1 uncultured Bacteroidales bacterium
AATTTTATTTTATTCTCCTCTGAAAAAGTTGCATTAATTACTTGAATTTAGGAATTATTTTTTTATTAGAACCAGGATATTATATTAAATGATGTTTTGGTATAAACAAATACTGTTTTTAAATACAAAATTAGTGTTTAATAGTATTTTTTTTATACTTTTGCCAATATTACGAATTACCATAATTTCAAATCTTAATAAAAATGAAATATTCCAGTCCTAAAAATTTAGCTCTATTAGTATCTTTTCTTATTGTTGCATTCTTTTCATTAATATGTATTATAATTAAAATAATATTTTATCCTGATATACAATTATGTTTACCGCTAATTATAATTGATGTTTTACTGTTTGTATTTTCCTATTTTGCTTATTCTCTTAGTTTGGAAAATTTTATTTATAAAAGAATAAAGTTGATATATAAAACCATTCACAATCTCAAATTATACAGGAGTGATAAAAGGAGAAAAAGTTTTTTTACAGGAAATTCAGATATAATTAAAAATGTTAATCATAAAGTTTCTGAGTGGGCACAAGATAAAAAGAAAGAAATTGAACAGTTGAAAAAGACAGAGAACTATCGCAGAGAGTTTCTTGGCAATGTTTCTCACGAATTAAAAACTCCTATTTTTAATATTCAGGGATATGTTCTTACATTATTAGAAGGAGGATTGGAAGACCCAACTATAAACAGAGATTATCTCTTACGAACAGAAAAGAGTATTGTCAGAATGATTGCTATTGTTGAAGATTTGGAAACAATTTCACAACTGGAATCTGATGAATCAAAATTAAAATTTGAAAAATTTGACATATTGTCTCTTACTAAGGAAATAATAAAATCACTTGAAATAACAGCAAAGAAAAAAAATATTAACATATATTTTGCCAAAGATTATGAAAAACCTGTTTGTGTCTATGCTGACAAAAAAAGAATACATCAGGTATTAGTCAATTTAATTGATAATTCAATAAAATATAGTAATGAAAATAGTAAAATCAAGATTAGTTTTTTTGATATGGATAAAAATGTGCTGATAGAGGTTACAGATAAAGGAATAGGTATTTTAGCAAAAAATATCCCTCATATCTTTGAACGATTTTACAGAGTAGATAAGAGTCGTTCAAGAGAACAAGGTGGCTCTGGCTTAGGTCTGTCTATTGTAAAGCATATTATCGAAACTCATAATCAGACAATTAATGTAAGAAGCTCTATTGACGGAGGAACAACCTTTGCTTTTACACTGGAGAAAGATTAAAAAAATATATAACTATTCAGGTATCCTGACAGGTCAGTATCAATAATTTAATATTGTTTCGGCTTCGCTCAAAAACTACATATTTATATATTTATAAGTCGGCAAAATAAATTACCGACTACATAGTATTTATGACTCTGTCAGACCTGCCCCGAGGGAAGTTTACTGGTTCAAAAAAAATAATATGGGGACAATAGGTTTTATTGTAATCATTCATAGATTGAAATTAAAATAATAAAATCAAAAGTATAGCGACTTGTAACATTTTTATTTTTAACTTTTATACTGCAAAAGGGTTAAATTTTTACTTTTATAATTAAACAATTTAACAATATAACCATTTAAAGTATAACCTTTGTCTTTTGATTTATTTTGCCTTTTGGTTTATTTTATCTTCTTTTATAAATGAGTGTTCTTTTCTTTTTATACCTCTTTTAAAACAGACAGTATAGATTGTTTTACCATTCTCATCCCAATAAGTCCATTTACCTTGTTTGAGATTGTTTTTATAGCTTCCTTTTTCTTTAATTTTTCCATATTCATAATATAAAATACTTTCTCCTTCAAGTTTTCCATCTACAAATCCTTGTTCCACATATTTATTACCATGCTCATCAAAAAAAGTCCAGTGCCCTTGTTTTTTATCCTTTTTAAAATATCCGCTACTTAACAAATTTCCATTTTCATGCCATTCCGAACATAATCCATTTTTTTCTCCTGTTTTATATGTTCTTTCATATTTTTTATTTTCATTTTCATACCAAAATACAGATATTCCATCTTTAAAATCATTTTTGTAATTTGTTTCATATTTTTTTTTACCATTGATATACCAACCAGTCCATTTGCCGTCCATTTTACCTTGATTAAAATATCCCTGATAATTTATTTTTTTGTTTTCATACCAGCTTATCCATTTACCTTGTTCTTTTCCATCAACAAAAGTTCCTTCATGCTCTTTCACTCCGCTTTTATACCAGGTTGTCCATATTCCTGTTTTTTTACCATTAACAAAATTACCTTGTTTCCACCTTTCTTTTGTTTCATAATAATATATCCATAAGCCATTTTGTAAGCCATTAACAAAGTTTCCTTTACTTCCGGTATTTTCGTTTTTATTATAAAAAATCCATAAACTGTCTTGCAAGTCATCAATCAAATTTCCCTGCATTTCTTTTTTGCCATTTTTTCTCCACCATATAGCAAAACCATTAATCTTGCCGTTTTTGTAAATACCTTGAAATTTTTTTGTTCCATTATCAAACCAAGTGATACTTGTATCTTCTTTAGCACCATTTTTATAATAACTTTTTTCTTTTATATTTCCGTTTTCATACCATATTGTCCATACTCCTTGTTTTTTTCTGTTTAAGATATTTCCTTCACTTTGTTTTTTGCCGTTATTATACCATTTTAAATTTATTCCGTTTTCAACATTGCATTCCTGCCATTTAGTTCCATCTTCATACCAGATAGTCCATTTTCCTGTTTTTTCGTCATTTTCATATTTCCCTTCTGACCATTTCTGACCATTTTTATACCAAAAAATCCATAATCCTTGTTTCTTATCATTTTTGTATATTCCCTGACTTTGTTTTTGTTTGTTGTCCCAGTATTCTGTTTTCAAATCCTGTGAAAAAATGCTTAAACTAAAGATTATTAACAGTATAATTAATAAATAATGTTTTTTCATATGTTTATATTTTTGTAATTAGTTTACCCCGTGAAATAATTTTGCGTATTTATCCCGCCTGTCCCGTTGAATCTGTTTTTATATCCAATTGGGGTGAAATCCGCATTAGGCGAATTAAGAGTGATTCATCTATTTTGTATTTTATTTTTTTTATTGATTAAACTTTGAAAATATCTTTAAAATTTTTGTTTTTTTGTTATAAAATTACAAAAATATCTTTTTTTAGTAATATTTATAAATCTAAATAACTAAATTCATCTTTGTTAAATTAAAAACATAAAAAAATGAAAATAACAACATTATTAATATTATTGCTCTTTTATGTGTCCGGATTTACTCAGGACACTTTAGATTTATTTAGTTGTTACAGTATAGCAGAAAAAAATTATCCGATTAATAAACAAAAAAAACTTTATCAATCTTCAAGCAAATTGAACAATAAGAACATATCCTCAATTTATTACCCGCAAATTAATTTATCAGGAAAAGCAACTTATCAGTCTGATGTAACGCAGGTAGATATTGTTATGCCTGAAATGCCGGGAATTGGACAAATACCATCACCTGAGACACAGAAAATGTCAAAAGACCAATATAGAATCTCATTAGATGTAAATCAGATATTTTTTGATGGTGGATTAAACAAAACATTAAAAGATATTGACAATGCTGATTTGAACGTAAATATACAAAAAGTTAATGTAGAACTGTATAAACTTAAAAAACGTATCAATTCTCTGTATTTTGGTATCCTTATTTTTCAGGAAACATACAAACAGCTTGATATAACAATTAAAAACCTTGATGAACAAAAAAAGATAATTGAATCAGGTATTAAAAACGGGATACTGCTAGAATCTGCTCAAGATGTGATATCTGCAGAAATTTTAAAACTTGAACAAAATCAATTAGAAATTGAAATAAATAAACAAAAGTTGCTCAAATCTTTGTCGGATTATCTATGCGAAGAGATTAACCCTAATGCAATAATATCAATCCCAAAGCTTGAATTAATTCCAAATGCTTCAATAAGACCTGAAAATATTTTATTTGAACTTAACAAAACAAAACTTGATGCATCTGCAAAACTATTAACAAAAAAACGTTTTCCTGTTGTTTATGGCTTTGGCCAGTTTGGTTATGGCAGACCCGGCTTAAATATGCTTAATAATGATTTTGATTCATTTTATATTGTCGGTGCAAAACTTAACTGGAATATCTGGGATTGGAAAAGAACAAAACGCATTCAACAAAATATTGAAATTACTAAACAAATAATTGATACTCAAAAAGAAACATTTGATAAAAATATCAATATTGCTTTGCAGAATACAGAATCTGATATTGATAAATTAGAGCAACTAATACAAAAAGATGAAGAGATAATAATTTTACGCGAAAAAATTACAAAAAAAACAGCATCGCAATTAAAAAATGGAATAATAAACTCAACTAATTATATTACCGAATTAAATTCAGAAACTATAGCAAGAATAAATTTAGCTATTCACAAAATACAACTAATACAAACAAAAATTAATTATCAAACTATTAAAGGATTTTAATATGAAAAAACTTATCAGATTATCAATTATAGCATTACTTTTTACAGCTTGTAATACAAGCAATGAAAGAGCAGATGCTTATGGAAATTTTGAAGCAATAGAAACAGTTGTTTCTTCAGAAGTAAATGGAAAAATTTTAGAACTTAATATAAGTGAGGGGCAAAATTTAAAAAAAGGAGATGTAATTGGTTTAATTGATACAATACAACTTTCGCTTAAAAAACAACAGGTAATAGCTCAAAAAAAAGCTGTCTCAACAAAAACAAACAGCATCCTTTCGCAAATAGATGTAATAAAAGAACAAAAGAAAAAAATAGTATTTGAAAAAGAAAGAATAACGAATTTGCTTAAAGACGAAGCAGCCACTCAAAAACAATTAGATGATATAAATAGCCAAATAGATGTTTTTGACAAACAAATAAAATCTATTGAAGTGCAAAACAGCACTGTTTTTAACGAACTAAAAGCAATGGAAAAACAAATAGAACAAATTGATGATCAAATTAACCGTTCTGTTTTAAAAAGTCCTGTTACAGGAACTGTTCTAGAAAAATATGCAGAACAGTATGAACTTGCTATTATGGGCAAACCTATATATAAAATTGCAAATCTGTCAAAATTAGAATTACGTGTATATATAAGTGGCTCTCAGTTAAACAAAATAAAACTTAGACAAAAAGTAAATGTCTTAATTGACGAAAATGCGGAAGAAAACAAAAAATTAAAAGGAGAAATAACATGGATATCTGAACAATCGGAATTTACCCCTAAAATAATTCAAACAAAAGAAGAAAGAGTTAATCTGGTTTATGCAGTAAAAATTTCTGTTAAGAACGATGGCAGTTTGAAAATTGGAATGCCTGGAGAAGTATTATTTAATGCCGAAAAATAAATTGATAACAGTAACAAACATATCAAAATCATATAATGGCGTTAAAGCCATTGACAATATTTCTTTTTCAATAAACAAAGGAGAACTTTTTGGATTTATTGGTCCTGACGGGGCTGGCAAAACTACATTGTTCAGAATTCTTACAACACTTCTGTTATCTGACACAGGAACAGCTTTACTTGATGGATTAGATGTTGTAAAAGATTATAAAAAGATACGAAAAATACTTGGATATATGCCAGGTAAATTTTCATTATATCAAGACCTTTCGGTTGAAGAAAATCTGAATTTTTTTGCAACTGTGTTTGGTACAAGTATAAAAAAAAATTATGAACTTATAAAAGATATTTATATACAAATAGAGCCATTCAAAAAACGACTTGCGGGAAATTTATCAGGTGGAATGAAACAAAAATTAGCATTATCCTGTGCCCTAATACATAAACCTAAAATTCTTATCCTTGATGAGCCGACAACAGGAGTAGATGCTGTTTCAAGAAAAGAATTTTGGGAAATGCTAAAAAAATTAAAAGAAAAAAATATTACAATATTAGTTTCAACACCATATATGGACGAAGCCAGTTTGTGCGATAGAATTGCTTTAATGCAAAACGGCAAAATATTATCTGTTAATACACCCAATACCATCATCAACAACTTTGAAAAAAATCTGTTAGCTGTAAGCACTTTTAATATGTATAAACTTATGCGCGATTTAAGAAAATATGAATTAACAGAAACTGTTTTTCTGTTTGGTCAAAACTTACATTATACATCAAAAAACGAAAGTCAAAATACCGATGAGTTAAGAAAATACTTAGAGCAGAAACAACACAAAAATATTCAGATAAAAAATATTAAACCAAATATTGAAGATTGTTTTATGAGATTAATGAATAAATAGAATGATTGAAAAAGAAAAAATAATAGAAGTAAAAGGATTATATAAGAAATTCGGAGATTTCACGGCTAACGATAATCTAAACTTTGACGTTTACAAAGGCGAAATTTTTGGCTTTCTCGGTGCAAATGGTGCTGGCAAGACAACTGCTATAAAAATTCTTTGTGGATTATCAAAACCAAGTGCCGGCAAAATATCTGTTGCAGGATTTAATGTATATAAACAAACAGAAAAAATTAAAAAAAATATTGGTTATATGAGCCAAAAATTTTCTTTGTATGAGGATATGACAGTTAAGGAAAATATTAGGTTTTATGCAGGTATTTATGGTTTAAGAAAAAAATATATTAAAGAAAAAACTATTGAATTACTGGACAGATTAGGAATGAATGATTTTGCTGATTCCTTGATATCATCAATACCTCTGGGATGGAAACAAAAATTAGCTTTCTCAATAGCTGTTTTTCATAATCCAAAAATTGTTTTCCTTGATGAGCCAACAGCAGGAGTAGATCCAATAACAAGAAGACAATTCTGGGACTTGATTTATGAAACAGCAAATAATGGAATAACTGTATTTGTTACCACGCATTATATGGACGAAGCAGAATATTGCGACAGACTTACTATTATGGTTGATGGAAAAATTGAAACTTTGGATACTCCTGATAACTTAAAATTAAAATATGAGGCAAATAATATGGACGAAGTGTTTATGAAATTGGCGAGGAGTTCATAATGATTAATGTGTATTTTATCATTGAGACCCCTCACTTCGCTCGGGGTGACAATTTAATTTTTTATGATGGGGGTTCAGAGTGCGGAAGCAAAGCTTCCGCACTCTGAACCCCTAAACTATCAACGGGTATTGTCATTCCGAGCGAAGCGAGGAATCTCAAACAATTAGAAGTAAACAAAATTTAATTTCGCTTTTTTAAAGCTGTTTTTTGAATGATTACTTTTTAGACTATACTCATTATATATAAAACAATGAACGAATTTATAGGTTTTATAAAAAAAGAATTTTACCACATTTTTAGGGATGTGCGTACTATGCTTATATTATTTGTAATGCCTATAGCCCAGATATTAATCTTTGGATATGTTGTTACAAATGATATAAAAGACATTCAAATTGCAATTCTTGATAAATCAAAAGATAATACAACAAAAGAAATCACAAATAAAATCCTTTCGTCTGGATATTTTATTTTAAATAAAAATTTATCATCAGATAAAGAAATTGAAGAAATTTTTAAAAAAGGAGATGTTAAAGAAGTAATAATATTTGAACCGAATTTTGACAGAAAATTTGAAAAAGAAAAAACAGCAAATATTCAAATAATAGCAGATGCCTCTGATGCAAACACAGCAAACCTTATTACCAATTATACATCAGCAATAATTTACGATTATCTGAAAAAATCAAATAAAAACGTGCAAGTGCCTGTGCAAATAGTTCCTAAAGTTAGGATGGTATTTAACGAAAGTTTAAAAACAGTATATATGTTTGTCCCCGGAACAATGGCACTAATTCTTATGCTTATTTCTGCAATGATGACATCTATTTCTATAGCCCGTGAAAAAGAACTGGGAACTATGGAAGTTCTCTTGGTTTCACCATTAAAACCAATTCAAATTATTATTGGCAAAGTTATACCTTATATAGCAATATCATTTACTAATGCAATTACAATAATTCTTCTTGCCTATTTTGTTTTCGGGTTACCGGTAAACGGAAGCATAGTTTTATTACTGGCAGAAACCATACTGTTTATACTTCTGGCACTTTCATTAGGAATACTAATATCAACCATTGCAAAAAGCCAGCAAGTTGCTATGTTTATTTCAATGTTTGCACTTATGCTCCCTACAATGCTTTTATCGGGTTTTATTTATCCTATAGAAAATATGCCGGAAGTATTACAATGGTTATGCCATATCATGCCACCAAAATATTTTATAACAATTATTAAAAACATAATGATAAAAGGAACAGGATTTATGTTTGTTTGGAAGGAAACATTGATATTAACATTAATGACATTGCTTTTTATAATATTGAGTATTAAAAAATTTAAAATCAGATTGGAATAATTAATGCGCACAATAATTTATCTCATACAAAAAGAATTTATTCAGGTATTTAGGAACAAAACAATGCTTCCTCTAATATTTATCATGCCAATAGTTATGTTATTGATACTTGTGTATGCTACAACTTTTGAGATGAAACATATAAACCTGTTGCTCATAGACAAAGATATGTCGCAGACTTCAAGAGAACTTATAAGTAAATTTGAGGGTTCTCCGTTTTATAATGTTAAATACTGTTCATGTTCAGTTAAAGAAGCAGAAGATGAGTTGACAAAAGATAAATGCGATATCTTCATTAATATTCCTTATGGATTTGAAAAAAAACTTGTTAAAGAAAATACTTCCGATATTCAATTACAGATAAATGCTATTAATGCAATGACAGCAGGATTGATAAATGCTTATTCAATTTCAATAATTGCAGATTTTAATAAAAAAATAATAACTGAATGGAAAAACCCGCCAAAGGGATTAAAAAACAAATCAATAAACATTACAAATTCTTACTGGTTCAACCCCGAACTCAATTATAAAATATATATGGTACCGGGCATACTTGTAATTCTCGTTACAATAATAGGAATGTTTTTAACAGCTTTAAATATTGTGCGGGAAAAAGAAATGGGAACAATAGAACAAATTAATGTTACGCCAATTAAAAAACATCATTTCATAATTGGAAAATTACTGCCTTTTTGGATAATAGCAATGTTTGAACTTGCTTTTGGACTATTAATAGGAAAACTATTATTCCACATTCCAATAATTGGCAGCTTATTTACTTTATTCACTTTTGCCGGATTATATCTTATTGTTGCTCTGGGCATAGGATTATTTCTTTCAACAATTGCAAATACTCAACAACAAGTAATGTTTCTTACCTTCTTTTTTATGCTCGTTTTTATACTTATGAGTGGTTTGTTTACCTCTGTTGAAAGTATGCCGGAATGGGCACAAAAAGTAAATTACATAAATCCATACTATTATTTTATTAAAGTTATAAGAATGATATTACTAAAAGGTTCTTCATTTGCTGATATTTTAAAAGAAATATATGCAATGCTTATATATGCTACAATTATTATTAGTTTGGCAATTTGGCGATATAGAAAAACTGTCTGATTACACAAAAAAACATTGTTATTTAAAAAATTAGTTTCAAATTTGTATCTTCATCTGCCTAAGGTGGATGAAAGATGATAAAAAAGGATATACGGATAAAAATTAATGAACAAAAAATATTGCATACTGGTTTTTTTCATTTTTTGGACAAATTTTTTTGCAATTGCTCAAAAATTTGATTTCAAAGGACAGGCAGACAGCTGGCTGCTTACAAACAATTTTAACGATTTTACAGGTCGGTTAGGGATTAGATACATCCCTGATTTGAATTTCGGAAAAAAATTTAAAAATAATATTAAATTAGATGCTGATATTTCAGTTAAAACATTCGGGACATCTGATTATTTGAACAAATCATTTGAATTTAACAGTGATTTTAAACCATACCGGCTTTGGGTAAGGTTTTCAACAAAGCAATTTGAGTTACGCGGAGGATTGCAAAAAATCAATTTCGGTCCCGCAACAATGCTTCGGCCACTTATGTGGTTTGACCGCATAGACCCACGCGACCCTTTACAAATAACCAATGGTGTATATGGTTTACTGGCAAGATATTACTTTTTAAACAATGCAAATATATGGCTTTGGGGACTCTATGGAAATGACAAAACAAAAGGATGGGAAACAGTGCCCTCAAATAAATCACGTCCCGAATTAGGAGGACGATTTCAATTCCCTGCCCTGAAAGGTGAAATCGGAACTTCCTTCCACAACAGAGAAGTTGATTTCAGAAATGACACATCAGCAATTATCAGACAATTTGGTTTGGTTAACGAAAATAAAATTGGCATTGACGGCAGATGGGACTTCCTTACAGGACTTTGGTTCGAAGGTGTTATTATTCATCAGGACATAAAAAAACAATATTTTCCGTGGACAAAACAACTTAATTTAGGAATTGATTATACATTTGGAATAGGACATGGTTTATATATGGTCCACGAATTTTTTATTACAGATGTATCTAAAGAACCTTTTTCTTCCGGTCAAAATGTAAGTTTTTCCGCATTGTCAGCAAGATATCCAATAGGATTAACAGACCAGATAATGGTTATGGTTTATCATGACTGGGTAAACAATGATTGGTATAGATTTATAAACTGGGGAAGACAATACGATAAAATAAGTTTACATCTGATATTTTTTTGGAACCCTGACAAATTCCAAATATACCAAAATATGCAGGAAAATATGCTATTTACAGGAGCAGGACTGCAATTTATGTTTGTTTATAATCATTAAATATTTTGTTCATAATATACATATTTTAAACTAAAATATTAAATTTACGATTTATCAAAATAAATATTATGGAAAAGACAGTAATTATTTCACTAAAAGGAATCAAAAAGCACTTTCCGATAGGGACAGGAAAATTTACAGCATTAAACGGAATTGACATTGATTTAGCAAAAGGTGAATTTGCCGGATTTGTCGGTCCTAGCGGTTCAGGCAAAACTACCCTTTTAAACATAATCGGTTCTCTTGACACACCTTCTGAAGGAAAAATCATTGTCCTTGAGCAAGATATTAGTCAATTATCATCAAAAAAAACTGCTTTACTTAGAAGGCATAATATAGGTTTTATTTTTCAAACCTATAATTTATTACCTGTATATACAGTATATGAGAATGTTGAGTTTCCTTTACTGCTATTAAAAATGTCTGCATCAGAACGCAAAAAAGCCGTGATGGATTCTTTAGATTGGGTTGGATTAACCGATAAAATTAAATCACGTCCTGCTCAATTATCAGGTGGCGAATGTCAAAGAGTTGCTGTGGCAAGAGCTATGGTTAAAAAACCAAAACTGGTGTTAGCTGATGAACCTACTGCAAATTTGGATTCAGAGAATTCACATCACATCTTACGAACTATGGAAAATCTGAATAAAGATTTGCAAACAACATTCATTTTTGCTACTCACGACGATAAAGTAATCAAGTATTTGAAGAGAAAAATTCTTCTTGAAGACGGCAAAGTAACAGATGATAATATTATAACTAATTAAGGAAGACAAAACAATGTTAGCAATAAAATTAGCCTACAGAAATCTGGTTGGTGCAGGACTGCGAACCTGGCTCAATGTTATAATATTGGCATTTATCCTGTTTATGATGATTTGGCATTACGGAATTATTGATGGATGGAATGAACAGGCAAAAAGAGATATGAAAAAATGGGAGGTTGGAAACGGACAATACTGGCATCAGAATTACGACCCTTACGATTTCTTCACATTAGAAGAAAGCCATGCAAAAATTCCTGAAGCTTTAAATAATGTTATACTTGAAGGGTCTGCTACACCTGTTTTAATAACGCAGGGAAGTGTGTATCCCGATGGAAGAATTCAAAGTATGCTGCTTAGAGGAATTGAACCTGACCAAAAAATTGTTGCAATACCAAGCGATAAACTTGATATAATTTCTGAAGAAATACCTGTAGTCATTGGGAAAATTATGGCAAAAAATTGCAAACTTAAAGAAGGCGATATAACAACCATTAGATGGCGGGATATCAACAGAACCTTTGACGCTGCCGAAGTAAAAATTGTGAAAGTTTTTAATTGCAATGTTCCCAATGTAGATGCAGGTCAGATGTACATAGATATTAATACACTCCAAAAAATGATGCAGGCTCCGCAAGAAGCTACTATATTTATTACTAGTGATGATTTTGAAAAGGGTGAAGAAATTTTAGGATGGAAATATAAAGATTATGATTTCTTAATGACAGAAATGAATGAAATGATAAGAATAAAAAAAATTGGTGGGTCATTTGTATATGTTATTCTCATGCTTTTAGCAATGCTGGCTATTTTTGACACTCAAGTACTTTCAATTTTTAGAAGACAGAAAGAAATCGGAACATATATTGCTTTGGGAATGACCCGCAAACAGGTTGTTAGTCTCTTTACAGTTGAGGGAGCTATGCACGCTATTTTGGCAGTTATTTTCGTGGCAATAATTGGAACGCCATTTCTAATCTGGTTAGCTTCCATTGGAATGACTATGCCTGCAGGATCAGAAGATTTGGGACTTCCAATATCCGAAACCATTTACCCTGTTTATGGGGCTGGACTAATAGTCGGAACATCAGTACTTGTCTTCACAATTACTTTGATTGTTAGTTATTTACCGGCACGGAAAATTTCTAAAATGAAACCTACTGACGCTATAAAAGGAAAAATACAATGATACGTTTTTTATTTAAAGGATTATTAAGAGACAGGAACCGTAGTTTACTACCCATTCTGGTTGTTACTATAGGTGTTACACTTACTGTATTTTTGCACTGTTATATTATTGGTATTTTGGGTGACATGATTGAATTTTCAGCAAAATATACTTCAGGTCATGTAAAAATAATGACTCGTGCTTATGCTGAAAATAAAAATCAGGCACCCAATGATCTTGCATTAATAAAGGTAAATGACTTAGTAAGTAACCTGCAGAATGACTACCCAACCATAAAATTTGTTCAACGAATAAATTTCGGTGGTTTATTAGATGCCCCTGACGAAAACGGAGAAACTAAAAAGCAAGGCATAGTATCCGGGATAGCTGTTGATCTCATATCGGAAAATAGTAAGGAAATTGACAGATTAAATATAAAAAAATCATTAAGAAAAGGACATTTACCGAAAAAGTCAAATGAAGTATTAATAAGTGATGAATTTGCTGATAAACTAAAGGTTGAACCCGGAGGAACCGTTACACTGATAACTTCAACCATGTATGGCGGTATGTCAATTCAGAATTTCATAGTTTCAGGTACCATTGAATTCGGAGTACAAATGATGGACAGAAGTGGCATGATTGCTGATATTTCAGGAATTCAAAATGCTCTGGATATGGAAGATGCATGTGGTGAACTATTAGGGTTTTTAGATATGGCAAATTACGATGATATTGCTGCATTAAATGTGGAGAATACATTTAATGAAAAATACTCGGATACTAATGATGAATTTTCTCCTGTAATGAACAGGTTAAAAAATGATTCTCTTATGGCTGGATATTTTGACTACATAGATAGTTTTGTTGGCATAATTGTAACCATTTTTATACTTGCTATGTCTATTGTATTGTGGAATACAGGATTAATTGGCGGATTAAGAAGATATGGCGAGATAGGTGTCCGTCTGGCAATTGGTGAAGGAAAAGGGCATATTTACCGTTCAATGATCTACGAAGCAATATTGATAGGAATTGTAGGTTCATTTTTAGGAACCTTAATAGGGCTTGGTTTTTCATACTGGTTACAGGAAGTAGGAATTGATGTTGGAAACATAATGAAAAATTCTAAAATGATGATGCCAAGTGTTTTTAGGGCAAATATTACCACGCCTGCTTATTATTTGGGATTTATTCCCGGATTATTTTCTATAGTTTTAGGAACCATGCTTTCAGGGATAGGAATTTATAAACGTAAAACAGCACAGTTGTTTAAAGAATTGAATACTTAAAATATTCCTGCAAAAGCAGAAAGCTAAAAAATATATATAATTTAAACCAATAAATATGAAAACATTAATAACAACATTTTTATTAATAATGAGTTGCCTAATCCATGCTCAGAAACCAACAGGAAAAGAATTATTAGAAAAAATTGATAAAAATATGTCTGCCAAAAGTACCATATCAACATCAAAAATGGTAATACATGGTGAACGACAAACACGAACTATTGAAGCAAAATCATGGGGAACAAGAGACACTAAATCATTCACCAAATACCTTGCTCCGGCTCGTGAGAAAGGCACAAAAATGCTGAAATTAAAAGATAAACTTTGGATATATTCTCCAAGCTCCGACCGTATAATACAAATTTCGGGACACATGCTACGTCAGTCATTGATGGGCTCTGACCTGTCTTACGAAGATATGATGGATAACTCTAAATTACTTGAAGATTATGATGCAGATGTTATTGGTTCTGATATTGTTGATAGCAATAATTGCTGGATAGTTGAACTTCATGCTAAAACAGTCGGAGTTAATTATCAGGTACGTAAAATTTGGGTTGATAAAGTTCGTTACATTCCTTTAAAAGAGGAATTATACGCAAAAAGTGGCAAACTTTTAAAAAGAATAGAATTGCTTAATATCGTAAAAATAGATAGCCGCTGGTATCCAAAAAAAATGGTTTTCAAGGATATGTTAAAGCATGGAAAAGGAACGGAATTTATCATAGAAGAAATATCTTTTGATGTAAATATACCTGAATATATCTTTACTAAAGCAGCATTGAAAAAGTAATAAATATCCTGCCTAAGGTTTGTAAATATTAATAATAAAGTCAAAAGACAATTATATATAAGACAAAAGACAAAAATCAAAAATCAAAAGTGTATTGAATTCAGAATTTATGGGTCAAGTTCAAAAGTTGGGGACAAACATATTTAATATAAAAATTAAGCATAGATTTTTCCCAATTATACAAAAAAATGTTATTAAATATAACATATCTCAAAAATATGCTCATATTCTTAAAATTTCCTTTTTCAATAATAACAAAGGCTAACAAAAATATGTCATTTTTTTTTATTTTTTTTTATTAGTGTCCGATTAAAATAAAATTAGAATTTATAATAGTAGATTCCTCACTCCGTTCGGAATGACAACTTCATTATGTTGGGAAGGTGGGGGTAAGGACGCGTTTTACGC
>CAZOSY010000044.1:0-14858 GCA_964582565.1 uncultured Bacteroidales bacterium
CTCTATGAGGCTATAACAAAAGCATAGCATATTGACATTACCATAATATCGCACCGATGGTGCTGTTTTTATAACGAAAGTTAATAATAAAAAAAGTATTAAACACAAGAAGTATTTCAGACACGAACTGGCACATAAACAAAAGTCAGCATTATTGGTAATCAGAAATATATACGATAAATAAAGCCTCGTAGAGGCAAAAATATGGTAAAATAGACAGAGAGTTCAAAAACAAAGTGCCGTAGGCACGATATTATAAATAAATTAAAATAAAATAGTTATGGCAAACACCTACACACAAATTAATATGCACGTTGTATTTTCCGTAAAAGGCAGAGAAAACATCTTGTCAGCAAAAATACGACCTGATATATTTAAATATATTTCTGGCATTTTAAGTAATATAGAACAATTTCCTTTGGCTGTAAATGGTTACAAAGACCATGTTCACTTGTTTTTTGAAATGCAGCCTACAAAATCTCTTTCAGATATTGTAAGGGTTGTAAAAACAAATTCGTCAAAATGGATTAATGAAAACAGATTTATTGCAGGAAAATTTTCATGGCAGGAAGGATATGGAGGATTCTCGTATTCACGTTCACAAAGAAACAATGTTATTCAATACATTATAAAACAGGAAGAACATCATAAAGAAAAAACTTTTAGGGAAGAATATTTACAATTATTAAAACTATTTGAAATAGATTTTGATGAACAATATGTGTTTGAATTTTACGAATAACAATAATTTTAATAATGTCGCCTCTACGAGGCTATAACAAAAGCATAGCATATTGACATTACCATAATATCGCACCGATGGTGCTGTTTTTATAACGAAAGTTAATAATAAAAAAAGTATTAAACACAAGAAGTATTTCAGACACGAACTGGCACATAAAACATCTATGATCAAAAACAATTAAGGTCTTAGGCTAAATTACTAAATTATCCGCCTGAAGCTGATGAAATCACCATGTTAAATAAAAATGATTTAACTTGGTAAACTCCGCTAAGTTGTTAAATGTTATATAGTTAATGACGAAAAAACCAAGTGCCTGATATACCTGAATAGAACATACATCAAGAGTTGTTTTGTTACAATTTCTCCTTTCATTCTTTTTTCTTTCAATTGAATAAATTTACATAATTTTGCAAAAATATGAGTTATAAATAAAATATTTTTACACCATATAAATATGTTATTATGTCTAAACACGGAACAATAAAAAGATATACATTAATTATTGAAAAAATAAACAGAAAACAATTTCCGTCTTTTAAAACAATAAAAGATTACTTGTTTACTCATGGGTTTGAAATATCTGCAAGAACTGTTCAAAGAGATATTGAACAAATAAGATATGAATTTGGTATTGAAATAGAATATGACCGTTATAAAAACGGTTATTTCATTAACTATGACACAAGCATTAATATAGAATCGTTTTTTCGTTTTCTTGAAATTGCTACCACAGCAGAGTTATTAACAGAAGGTCTTGCAGAAAGCAAAGATGCATTAAAACATATCTTATTTGAAAGCATTGGAAATCTAAAAGGAATAGATAACTTAAAATCTTTGTTTCAGGCAATTAAAAACAAACGGATAATCACATTTACTCATTTAAGTTTTAATACAGGAAAAACAAAAAATTACTCTCTTAAACCATATTTATTACGTGAATATCAAAACAGATGGTATATTATCGGACTAATTGGAAATTCCAACAAATTTATAACATTTGGCATTGACAGAATTGAAAATCTGGAAGTGAAAACAGATACTTTTAAGCCAAATATAAAATTAGACCCGGCTCAACTCTTTGATAATATTATTGGACTTGTATATTCTTACAACAAACTGCAAAAAATAATATTATCATTTACTCCAATTCAGGGAAATTATATAAAGACACTTCCTTTGCATAAATCTCAAAAAATTCTTGCTGATAATGATAAAGAATTACGGATAGAACTGAATATAATCCCAAACTATGAATTTAAGCAAAAAATTTTGATGCATGGTGATACAGTGAAAGTGATAGAGCCGGAGTGGTTGGTTGAGGAGATAAAAGAAAATTTAAACCGAACTTTGAAGAAATATAAATAGTGCGACATAGTTTGGCGGAATTATTTATTAAATTTGCATAAATTTGTAATAATTTTTTATGGAACCTTACGAAAAAAAACAGGAAAAATAAAAATTCAGATTGAGGAACTTGAATTTGAAAAAAATGATAAGAAAATATATAAACTATAACAAAAAATTAAAAAATTTAAAAAGGAGATGGGTAATATTTACGAAGAAAATATTGGATACAGAAGCCCTGAAGAATTAGACGAGGACATGTTGGATATGATGTTTCCTGACAGACATGATGATGACTTTGATGAAGATTCAATGTCTTATGACAGCGTGTTTGGGAGATGATTAAAATAAAATTTGAAGACAACAATTAAAAAATATGGAAAATGTTAGTGAAATAATATTATATCAAAGTGCAAACAGCAGCATAAAAATAGATGTTATCTTGCAGGATAAAACGGTTTGGCTTAGTATTGAACAAATGACAGAACTTTTTCATAAGTCTCGGGCCACAATAAATGAACACATTTTAAATGTATATTACGAACAAGAGCTTAAAAAAGCGGACACTATGAGAAAAATCGGAAATTCCGATTTTTCTACCAAACCTACCAATTTTTACAATCTTGATGTAATCACAAAAAAATATAAATAATTATTGAATGCGTCATGTTTTGGCGGAGTTAATGTATAAATTTGACAAAAAATACAATAATAATATGAATAAAGAAAATACAATAATTACAGTAAAAAATTATTTCTCTAAAGGCACATTTATAATTCCAAATTTTCAGAGAGGTTTTAAATGGGGAGTTCCCGATGAAAAAAGCAATAAAGATGCAGTAGAGATATTAATGACAGATTTGCTTGAAGCTTATAACAACAAACAAAATGAATATTTTTTACAGGGAGTTACTGTTGTTGAAAATGATGACAAAACAGAGATAACTCTTGTTGATGGTCAACAAAGGACTACGACTCTATTTTTGTTTTTGTGTTATATAAACAAAAAAATCAATGATATCACCAATGAAAGTGAGTTAAATAAAATTGACGACTTAAAAATAGTTATTAATTACAAAGTCAGAAGAACACCTGATGAATACTTAAAAAAAATTGCAAAAAATAAAATTAATTTAGATAAAATTCAAGAAAACAAAGATGATGATTTTCAGGATATTTACTATTTTAAGAAAGCAATCAGAACAATAAGAGAAAAAATTAATAAAAAGATAAATAATGGGGAATTAGAAAGTTTTAAAACCTTTATATTAGAAAATGTCAAATTAATCTATATTCCAATTCCAGAATCAAAAGCAGCAACTACATTCAAAATGATGAATGGAAATAAGGCACAAATGAAAGTTGAAGAATTGATTAAATCAGCTTTTTTAAGCAAGGCGTCAAGAGAAGGAATCAAAGAAAAATCAATTACAAATAATCTTGAAATGAATGAAATATTTCATCTTTTCAAAGAAAAGGTTGGGGTTGAATGGGAAATAAATTCTTTACGTAGTAAATATGCAAGAGAATGGGATAAATGGCTATATTGGTGGAATAGAAAAGATGTTGCAGATTTTTATGGTACTAATAGACCAATGGGCTTGCTTATAGAATATTTCTACTACTTAAATGAAGATGATGATAAATATTCAACAAATGACAAGAATGTTGCCAGCAGTTATGATGCCTTTAAAAATAAATTTATAACACCACCCAAAGAGAATATAAATGAACGTAAGAGCATAGCTAAACAAAATTTTTTGAAATTACGCAAGATTCAGAAAGTATTTGAAGATTGGTTTAATAATCCAAAAATTTATAATTATTTAGGACTTATTTTTAAAACAGGAAAAGCTAAAAAGAAGGTTATTCTTTATTTTTTAAAGAAACATGAAGGTTTGGAAGATAAATTAAAAAAATATGTAAAATGGGCTTTAGTCAATTGCTCTCATAACCAAATAATTAAATACATAGAAGGTAATGAAAATAGTGATGAAGATTGCAATCAAAAATTAAATACCCTGATTAGTATTCTTAATGAAGATGATGTTTATAATGATAATGAAAAATATAAGATGGCTTCTCTACAATTATTACGATTAAATATTGAAGAAGATAATAAACTAAAAAGAAAATTTGATTTTTCAATTTGTAACAATCGTTCATTAGAGCATATTCATCCAAAATCAAAAATTTATAAAGTGGTTGATGGTAAAAACATAAGAAATGATGGTGACAGTGAATGTTCACCAGACAATACCTATATCAATAGTACTGATTTTCCTGAGGGTATTAGTGAACACTGTATCGGCAATTTAGTTTTACTTGACAAGGATGACAATTCATCTTTTAAAGATAAAACTTTTGAAGAAAAAAAACAAAATTATTTTGATATTGAAAAAATGAAAAAAAGTCGTTTATTATTACATACAATTTCTGTTTTCTCTAAGAGTAAGTGGGAAATAGATGAAATAAAAGAAAATAAAGAAGGATTTATTAATAACTTAAAAAATATTTACAAGCATAATAATTAGACTATGAAAAAATTAATAAGCGGACAAGAATATACCTTGTCAGATTTATTTAAGGATAATAATAAAATTATCATTCCCGACCTACAAAGAGATTATTGCTGGGGAGATGAAAAACATGGCAAGGATCAAACTAAAATAGAATTGGTTTCAGGATTTATTGATAGTTTATTTGAAAATTTCAAAGAAAATGATACTAATCTAAATTTAGGGATGCTATATGGTTATGAAAATCCTATTAACCATATAAACCTTGCAGATGGGCAACAGCGAATTACTACCCTGTTTCTGTTAATAGGAATGTTATATAAAAAAATAAAAACCAAAGACCTGAAAAATGTTCTTATTTCTAAATTTGAATTAGAAGAAGATGATAAAGAACCGTATTTACAGTATGCTATTAGAGAAAGTACACTTTATTTTTTATCAGATTTAGTTGTAAATTTCTTTTTATCAGACCCTTTAAAAGATGTTAAAGAAATTAAGATAAAAGCAGACTGGTATTTCTCAGAATACGACCAAGATCCAAGCATACAAAGTATGTTAGAAGCTTTAAAGATTATTGATGGAAAATTATTAAAAAAAGAAAATGACGAACTTGTTAATTTTGCTGATTTTCTCATTAACAAGATTACATTTTTATATTTTGATATGGAAAGTCGTGAGCGGGGGGAAGATTTATTTGTGATTATTAATACAACAGGAGAACCACTTACAGCAACAGAAAATTTAAAACCGATTTTGTTAGGAGAAAAAAATGAGAATGAGAAGTATTTAGGAAATACAGAAAATGAAGAAACAAAAAAAAAATTCAACGATGAATGGGAAGACAGAGAAAAATTCTTTTGGCAAAACAGAAAAGATGATGAATTTGAAGCTGATGAAGGAGTAAAAGATTTTCTGACTTGGTTTGTTCGTATTCAAAAAAAAGTAGATGAAGTAAACCTTTACAAATATTTTTTAGATTCAGAAAATAAAAAAGAAGAATTAGAAAATATTGAAAAATATTTCCTGGAATTAAAAATTTTATTGGATTATTTTAAAAAAAAGAATTTTATTAAAGTTTTAAATCAAATATTTAATCATAGTAATGAAAAGTATGATTATTCTATAAAAGAATTAAGAGATTGGTCATCTACGGGTAGAAATATTATTCAACAACAAAACATATTACTTCCATTATTATGTTTTATGGTAAATGTTTCTGAAAAAGAAGAAGATGTGTATCCATTTTTACGTCGTTTACGAAAAAATTATTTTGATGAAAAAAGAAAAGGAAGAAATGGAAATTATGTTGACTGGAGGTATATTTTAAAAATTATTGAAATTTCAAAAGTTACTGATGATGTTTTTAAATTCAGTTTAGAGGAATCCGAAATAGAAAAAAAATTTGATAAAATTCCTAATGTTAAAAATAATGTTACACAATGGTATAATGAAGAAGAAAAAATAAAAGATAAGTTAAAAGAAAATTACAAAAACGAAATAGAAGAATGGGAAGATTTTAATACCTTTCAAGGAGATATTAGTCCATTATTTAAAGCTTATAAACAAATTAACAGTTCTTGTGAAGTCGATTTTGAAACATGTAAAAAATTGTTTAATATTTACAAAATGCTGATTAACGAAGCACCAAATAACAAAAACTTAAAGTTATCTAACCATTATAATTTATTAAGAATATTATGTGATTATGAAAAATATCGTAATTTTTGGGTAAATTATGAAAAATATCAGGCAATTGAAAAAAAAGATAATAGATTTCTACATAATAAAAATTGGTTTTATCCTATTTGGTTAGGTTTGTATAAGCATAATAAAATTTGTGAATGGGGTAATATTCTTGAAACTTTCAACAAAAAATTTTTTGCTGTTGCAATAAAAAATCAATTTTTATCTGATGAATTAATTTTTGAAGGATTTCAAAACAAAATTACTATTTCGCGGGATAAATATAATGACTTTATTCTTATTCGTACAAAAAATTGGAATTTTGGGGGAGGATGTATTTTATCAACAATTTTTGTACTCATTTTTTTGGAAATATTATATAATAAAGACCAAAAAATATCATTTTCCCAAGAACAAATCGGAATTCGGCCATTTTTTGAAAATGACGAAGTGGATAATCAGTTTAAATTTACCTTGGGTAATACTAATTGGGGATTTCATTCTTATGGAAGTACAAATCTTGAAAATAATTTTTCGCTATTTGGTAAAATATGTGCTATTCATAAAAAAAACGATTTAAAATTAGTAAAAGAAATTGAAGATGATATTTTAGTTAAAAGTGGATTATTTGATTAAATTTGCATAAATTTGTAGTAATTTTTTATGGAACCTTACGAAAAAAAAATAGAAAAAATAAAAGTTCAGATTGAGGAATTTGAATTTGAAAAAGAAGGTCTGATTCAAAGAGACGACTTTAGTGAAAAAAATGATAAGGAAATATATAAAATAGAACAAAAAATAAAAAAATTTAAAGAGGAGATGGGTGATATTTATGAAGAAAACATTGGATACAGAAGCCCTGAAGAATTAGACGAAGACATGTTGGATATGATGTTTCCTGACAGACATGATGATGACTTTGATGAAGATTCAATGTATGATAACGTGTTTGGAGATGATTAAAAAAAAATTTGAAGAGAACAATTGAAAAATATGGCTCTTTCTTAATTTAAGTGGGTAAATTAGATTTTAATTATTTTATTGTAAATTAGAATTTATCCACTGCCCTTTCAAATAGATATTAAATTATTATTTTGTTCGTTTGTGTTGTCTTTTTTACGTATTTACAGAAGTATATTGAAAAACAATATCTGCAATCCTGTCTGCTGTTTTTTTTGATATTCCATCTATATAAATGCTCTTGCTACCAGTACTTTCAATAATTACTGTTGCACCAAATAAATGTTTATCTACATCAACACCTACAATTTTTTGGATATGATATTTTTTTGAGTCAACAGATATTAAATGCCAATTTCGTTTTCTAAACTCAATGGAATTTTTATTTATTCTTATTATATTTGGCCTAAAAGGATTATAATCTCCTTTTAAAACTCTATAGAAATAACCGGAACTAAACTGGACTTCTTGTTTTTTGTCTTCCATGTTTTTTTAATTAGTATTTAATAAAATATTATTTGAAAATTTTTGGGGATTATAGTGAAAATAGACCAAACTAATCCTGCAAAACAATCCGACTTTATCGGATTTATTTTACAAAGATACATACATTTCTTATTTTAAATAAAAAAAAAAATATAATGCAATAAAACGATTATATTTATTGTTGTTAAAAAAAATAATTACGACAAAACAGGCAAAAGATGGCTTTTAACAAACAAATTGAAAAATAAATTTCAGAACGACATACTTTGTCATATATTTGTTTTATTTTTGTAACAAAAAAAACAGGGAAGCCGAAAACTGTTTAGAGTAGGCAAAAAATTAAAAATTTTATAATTATGGCAAATTATTATTGTAAGTATTGTGGGCAGAAATTTTCAAGCATTTCAAGTCTGACAGCAAGTAATTGTTCCAAGAATCCAAATGGAAAATATCATGCTCCTTATGAAGGAAGTGAGAAGTCACAATATTATTGTAAGTATTGCGGACAGAAATTTTCAAGCATTGCAAATCTGACAGCAAGTAATTGTTCCAAGAATCCAAATGGAAAATATCATGAACCTTATGAAGGAAGTGAGAAGTCACAATATTATTGTAAGTATTGTGGACAGCAATTTTCAAGCATTTCAAGTCTGATAGCAAGTAATTGTTCCAAGAATCCAAATGGAAAATACCATGAACCGGCATTATAAATCACTTTATGAATGATTTATTTACTGCAATTGATTTTGAAACTGCACAAGGGAGACGTTGGAGCATTTGCCAGGTAGGATTGGTACGTATGGAAAATGGAAAGATTACCGATAAATTAAGTATTTTAGTAAAACCACCAAATAACTATTTTTGGGATAGGTTTATTGATATTCATGGTATAACCCCTAAAAAAACTGCAAATGCTCCGACATTTGATGTAATCTGGCCAAAGATTAAACCATATATAAAAGGGCAAAATGTTGTTGCTCATAATGGTTTTTCTTTTGATTTTCAGTGCCTTGCACAAACTCTTGAATATTATGATTTACCTGTTCCTGAATATAAAAAGCATTGCACTTGTAATATATATAACAGGCAAGGATTGAAAGTGCTTTGCGAAGAATACAATATTAAGCTTAATCATCACAATGCCCTTTCAGATGCAATGGCTTGTGCAAAACTGTTTTTAATACATTTAGAAAACAAAGTTTTTAAAAAAATATAATCTATGAAAAGCACTAAAGAACTTAGAAGTATAGCTATAAGCAACGGACTAAAAAAGGAGTATTTGCAACCTTTTATTGACAGATTCTACGCTGAAAGAGAAGAATATATCAAAGAAGGTGATACAGAGCTTAAATTTATTGATGAGGAAGCATTAAGTATTACTCTGAACTATTTTAAAAGTTATTCCAATGCTTTGAGTAAAGGACATAGTGAATTATGGTCAAAAACTTTTGCAGAAAGCTACTATATACTGGAGGAACTAGCTGATTCCCATGATAAAGCTTATAAAGCAGTAAGAGAAAAATACAAATGTGATTATACAAATAAAAAAAACAACCAGGTATATTCGGAAGCATTCATTGAAGGAATGAATCTATTTAATTCGACTTTCTATTCAGATTTGTATGCTAATCTTATCATGATTGGAGAAATATCTTCTAAAGCTTTAGAGTATGTTGAAAAATATAAATTGATATACGAAAAACTTATAAAACAAAGAAAAACAGAGTTATATGCTAATAAATATGCCGAACAATTTGCAGAAGAATCCAATGAGACATATGCACAATTTTATGCACAATACTATGAACTTCAGATAAAACAAAATAAATCTGAAGAATATGCTGATGTTTTTGCAGAGCATATTGCTAATGATTTAACAGACATTTATGAACGTGGCAGATATTTAGATTCAAAAGAAGATTGGCATTACTATGAAATGAAATCTATGTCATACGCTGATGGAATGGAATATGCAAAAGCTGAAGGATTAACACATATTAAAGAGTTTGCAGAAATATATAACAATAAGTTTCTTAACAAATATTTCATTGAACCTTTTAAACAATATACAACGGAAGAATTGATTCAATTCAAAAATGATGTTTTGCAGGAAAGTTTAAGTCTATATAATAAGAAAAATAATTAAAATTTATTGCTCTGATTTATGTCCAAACGCGAATACATATTACGCTATATGCTTATTATAAGAAGGCTGCGAAACAAACGTCAGGCAACTTTTGAAGAAATTAACAGTTTCCTGATTTTAGAATCAGAATTGCAGGGTTACAGGTTAAGTATATCCAAACGTACGTTTCAGCGCGATTTGAACGAAATACGTTCATTATTCAACACCGATTTTCACAGGTCGTTTAATGAGTCATAATTTATTCCTAAATTAAGGTGTCCAAATTATTTCTAAATTTTTATTATCAAGACATGGAACTACTATCGGATTTTGTAATTTTTCTACATCATCAAGTATTTCAACTCTAACAGCAAGTTCTTGTCCAAGGCATCCAAATGGAACAAACAAAGATAAACATGAACCAGCAATTTAAATTGATGTATGAATAATTCCTTCACCGCCATAGATTTTGAAACCCCGACAAGCAATAACAACAGTATTTGTGCTGTCGGTATTGTAACCGTAAAAAACGGACACATAACAGACGAATATCATACATTAATAAAACCGCCTGATAATAAATATTCATGGCACAACATTGATGTTCACGGGATAACTGCAGAAGATACAAAAAATGCACTGACATTTGTTCAGGTTTATCCTGAAATAAAAAAACGCCTTATTGGAAAAACAGTTGTTGCTCATAACGAATCCTTTGACAGAAATGTTTTGAAAAAAACAATGAAATACTATGGTTTGGATTATTCTGAACTTAACTTGCAACAACGTTGGGAATGCACTTACAAAATATACAGGGCTAAAGGTTACAGACCGACAAAATTAAATGTATGTTGCCAACGACAAGGCATAGAATTAAATCACCACGAAGCCCTTTCTGATGCACGTGCCTGTGCAAAATTATATCTTATGCAATAGTTTTTTGTATTAAAAATTCTTTCCGACACACTTTGGCGTAACAAAGAGATAACTTTGTTCCATATATTAAAAAAGTTATAAAAATATGGACAAAAAAAAAGAACAGTTAAGAAATGAATTTTTACAGAACCAGGAAATCTTAAACAAGGCAAAAGAAAAACTTAAACAGGAGTTTGTTGGATTAGATATTATCATTAATGAAATCATTGACTCTGTCAGCTCATGGTATTTATTTCCGGACATGCAGGAAAAACCTGTTGTAATCAATTTATGGGGATTAACAGGTGTTGGAAAATCATCTCTTGTTAACCGTCTTGTTGATTTAATTGGCTTTTCAAACAGACATTACAGATTTGATGTGGGAGGGCTATCCGGTAAAAATAATATGAATATTATTAACCAGTTAACAGACCTGCACATAAAAGAAAACAACAGACCTGTTGTAATAAGTTTTGACGAATTTCAGCATGCAAAATCCATTGACGAAGATGATAAAGAGCAAATAAAATCAGAAGATAGAATAATATGGAAGATTCTGGATAATGGAAAATTTGATACAGATTTGGCTTCTTACAGAATTGCAGAACGTTTTTCTGATATAATATCTTATTTGTATTATATTATTAATAAAGGAGTAAAAGCAAAAAATGGAGTTGTTGTTAGTCAAAAAGATATTTACATTGAAACAAAAAATTATTACAAACTAAATAATGCTTCTAAAAAGGATAGAAAAAAAATTTTTGCCAAGTATGATAACATTGATTTACTTCTTATAGGTGAAAATTATTATGAATTGTTCTATAATTCTACACCGGAATTGTTTGCCAATGAATTTAAAGTTAAAGAAAAATTATTGTCTCTAAACGAAAAGGAAACTCTTGAATTTGTAAAAAATATACTTGCTCTTTATTTACAGCCCACGACCATTGATTGTACCAAATCTATTGTTTTTATAATTGGAAATCTTGATGAGGCATATACAATGAGCCATAATTATAATCCTGATTTAAGTGCGGATGAGTTTCATGAATTATCTTTAAAAATAAATATTTCAGATATAAAAAAAGCTCTGAAAAAAAGATTTAGAAATGAAGAAATTGCCAGATTGGGAAATACTCATATTATTTATCCTGCATTCAATAGTGATTCTTTTAAGAAAATTATAAACATGGAACTTAATAAAATTATTCTCAAAGTTTATAAAAAACTTAAAATATCTCTTGAATTTGATGAATCAATTACAGAGTTGATTTATAAGGAAGGCGTTTATCCTACACAAGGAACAAGACCGATTTTTACAACAATAAATCAAATTATTAATTCAAAACTTGCAACAATTGCAACAACGATGATATTACATAATATTGAGTCCGATTCTGTCCGGCTTGGTTTTAAAGACAATATAATGCATATTGATTATATATACAAGACAAAAACCGTTTTTTCCATTAAAGAAAAATTAGAGTTAAAACTTGAAAAACTAAGAAAAAGCAAAAGAGATGATATGCAGGCAATTACTGCGGTTCACGAAAGTGGTCATGCCATTTGTTCTGTTTTTCTTATGCAAACTGTTCCGGAGCTCATTTATTCCAAAACAGCAGAAACAGATAATTGTGGATTTGTATATACAAAATATAAATGGAATTACATATCAAAAAAAGAAATTCTAAATCGGCTAACTGTCTTTTTAGGCGGATATGTTGCAGAAAAATTCGTTTTTGGCATTGAAAACATAACAACAGGAGCAGAAAGTGATATTAATTCTGCAACCCGATTTATTTCCGAAATGCTAAAAGTTTGCGGTATGGGAGAAGTTCCTGCAAAATATCAGGTTGAAGATATTATGACAAATATGTATTTGCATGATAATGACAATCAGATAAATAAAGAGATTAAGCAATGGATTATTTCTGCGGTAAATTTAGCTGAAAAATTATTTAAAAAACAGGAAACTTTGCTTCTTCAAATGGCAAATTATCTGAGCGATAACAGAATGATGCCAAAAGAATTGCTCCAAAACTACTGTGAGAGATATGGTTCGGATTTTTCTTCTGATTCAATTATCAAAAATGGAGACCTTATGTTTTATCGTAAACATTTGAAACAAAAAGTTGAAAATACAGAACTAAGAACAAAAGAATTGCCTGTTAATACGTATGAGATATCTTTAAACAAAAACAATAATTATTAGTATCTTATTTATAATATTCGTGTATTTTTTGGCAGAATATTTTATATAGAACTTTTTTATAATTTCTAATTGCTCTAATTGACCTAATTAACCTAATCAAATCCCAAATACCAATAGTTTTCAAAATTTCATCTGCCTTAGGCGGACTAATGACCAATTAGACATTGGGTAATTGGTCATTTTTTAGGTCAATTAAAAATTAGAAATTAGGTCAATTTAACGTATAACCTGTTTGGTTCTGGCTTGTCCAGGTTAGGTAGTGTATATTTATTATTGATATAGATATAATCTTTGGGGCTAAAGCCCTGTATTTATAGGATTTGTTGTTAATACCCGGGAACTCTTTCATAATGCATTATTTCTTTAAGAATTTCTGTGTACTCTTTAGAATATTCTAACTTTTTCTTTTTTCTGGCATTAAGATAGTTTTTTGAAGTATACCAAAAATTATTTGGCGGAAGAATTGTTACTTCTTTTACTTTATCCCCTCGGATAAAATTTAATCCATCACAATAATTGTCTTTGAAACATTTAATTGAAAAAGGGTCAACTCCATTTACAGGATAAACATATTTACTAAGATATAGACATTTATGGTTCCGAACTTTACCATTATGATATTCATTGTCCCAAAATTCAATTGAGAACTTTTTTATTGAATCATGAGAATATTTATAAATAAAAGATTTAGCTATTTCTCCAAGACGGATTATAGTATCTTTTTTTATATCTTCTTTTTTTACTCCCTGAATCTTTACTTTTTGAATATGCCGATATGGTTTGCCTTTTTCTTTAACTAATTGAACGACATCCTTGTAAATTTGTTGATTTTGTTCACTATACTCTTTTAAAAATTGTCTTCCACAACCGCTTCCAAAAGTTAAAATCGCAACTGGGATTGCAACTCTCAACATATTTTTAAAGAAGTTTGTTATATTTCCCATATAAATATTAGAAATTTAATCTTTATAATTTTTTTTGGTGTTTTAATCTGAAAATAGTAAAAACTTGATTAAAATATTTTTTTTCCTTTGTTAATTTTTTCTTAATCTAATCTATTTTAAAATTTAATGTTTCTTGTCATCTTTCATCAGCCAGTGCCAAAATTAAAACTCTGCCTAACAAAAACTATAAGTAATAACAGGCAATACAGCAAATTGAAACAAAAATAAAATTAACAAATAGCCCTAGCAATTTGATAGCAAGTCGGTATTAGCAATAACCACATAAAATATTATTAATAAGAATCTCCTTTATTCTTTTCATTCGTTTTATATTCAAATTTTTCAGCACTTATTTTTTTGCCATCAACAATAATATTTTTAATATTATTTTCTAAAAATATTTTTTTAAAAAAATCTATATTAATACTTTCATAAAATATAACAGATGCTTTTCTTTGGTTATCAACTATTTCCGAAGAAATTGAAAAGTCAGTAATTCCTTTATTTTTTTTAACATCCTGAATTAATTTATCAACCTGTTGTTGTGTTTCAAGTCCTGATATACTGAAATCCGTACATCGCCTATTTAACTGAGATACATCACTAACTGCTTTCTCTGCATAAGGACGGGATAATTTACCTTTGTTTTTATTAAAAATAAAAATTATTTCTTTTGAAGATTCTTGCGCATAAATCGTAAAGTTTATACAAAATATAATAGTAACAACTAAAAATAATTTTTTTTCAAGGTTTTTCATATTTATAAAGTTTAATTAGAGTTTGTCTATAAAATTGAATATAAACCTTTAAAACGGTTTTTTTATATTATTAGGGTTTACTTATCGCATAATCGTAACTGTTCCTGTCATCTCATCATTTTTAAGAATATGAAAATTTAATATAAAATAGTAAACACCGTCAGGAG
>CAZOSY010000045.1:0-14857 GCA_964582565.1 uncultured Bacteroidales bacterium
TAAATTGTTAAATTTTGTTGTTTTGTTTTTATACTCACCCCTAACCCCTCTCTACGAGTAGAGAGGGGAACCAAAAGGGGAGAGTAAAAAAATATTCAGTTTTTTGTTCTAATATCAAGATTTAATTTCTAAAATCTTAATATTCTTACTGATTTGCTATTTTTTATTGTTAAATTGTTAAATTTCATATCCTGTCAGGGTTAGTAGAACCTAACAGTATTTAGTTTGTAAAAGTTCAAAACTCTGACAGTCCTGCCCCGTAGTAAATAATGACCGTATCAGGGTCTTTCCCGCCTAAGACGAATCATGTTGTTCAAAATGACGAATTTTATGTAATTTTTAATAAGATTCTTTGCCAAATCTAACCTTAATTCCTTTTTTCATCATTTTTTTCCCATCTTTGGATGCTTGTAAAGATTTGTAATATATAACATCACCAATTTTTTCAGCATTAGCGATTCTATCTTCCTCGGGCAAAAAATATGCTGCCATTGTGTCAAAATCTCTGCTTGTTCCGTCACTCTCATATTTAAAAGTAAGATTAGTTCCCTCTTCCAGCACTTTGAAAGCATTATCAGTCCAGTTAAAATTAGCTATTCCGAGGTCCGGATTAATACGTATATGAGCAGATAAAGTAACACCTTTAATATTGCTTTGTTTAAGTTCTTTTGCACATTGAATAAATGTTTCAGCACTTAAAGCATTTCCAAGATTAATTTCATAAATAGGCGAAGTCATATCATCCCGCAGATATTCATTTATAATATTTAGTATCATTCTAAACTGCATTGCATTTTGAGCAGAGAGCAGCATAGATATTTTGATATTAATGTTTGGTATATCCCTACCAAAATAACATGCAGCTACAACTGTGCTCCAGCTTGGATTTAGGAAGAAGTTTGCGCCTGTAGCCATTGCTGCACGTATTACTCCATCAAGATAAACAAGATGATTATCATTTCCCACTTCAATACCGCCAAAATTACCAAAAAATGTTCCCTGATTTTTTAATACTAATTGTGATAAATCATTTCCCAAAGAGACTCTTTCAAAATTTTTGCCGGTAATTTTTTCTATTCTTTCAAATCTATGTTCGGGCAAAGGTGTTCCTATTAGATTTGCACAGCAAAATTTTGAAGCTTTCATAATGCTTTCAGCCATTGTAAGAGTTGCCATCAGGTTGCCATTATAAACATATTCTTCGGTAAGAGGAACAACAGATATCATTTCGCAGGGAATAAATACTGGCTCATCAGTATTAACACTGTTGGCAATTTTTTTCATACAGTGATATGTAACTCTTGCTCCCTGAAAGCCGGATACCTGACTCGTAGCTATCCCGAAATTATTATTATATGAAATATTATTTTCTCTTTCAAAATTACTAATTTTGGGGAATTGTTTCACTAATTTTTCTGCATGTTCAATCATTTTACCATATTCTTGTTTGTGGGCAAGAATTTTTTTACGTGTTTCAAAATCACGCATTTTTTCAACAGTTTTAACAATTTCTTTTGCTCCGCCATAAGATTCTTTTAATAAATCAATGGCTTTTATATCTTTATCAGATAATAATTTAAATTTCATAATGTTTCTCCTTTTATTTTTAAGTTTTAATAAATAATTTTATGTTGTATCAAGTCAGAATAACTCATTTACTATAAATATTTAGCAAATATATAAAAAAATTTAATTTCAAAATTTCAATAAAATATAAATTGTTGTGTATAAATCCGCTTCGGGCTAATGACAGTATTGAATGCGATGCAGATTTTTTTTGATTTGATTTACTCTGTTTGAAATATTCATAATTGGTTATTTTATAAGATTAATAAAAATTTATTAAAGCCACAGATTCACAGATTAGTAAATGATATATTTAATTATATTAGTGTCCGACTAAAAATAAAATTAGAACTTATAATAGTAGATTTCGAGCGATAGAGAGGAATTTCATAATATTTAGAAACGACTTTATCTGAATTTTTAAATTTTAGTCGGACACCAGTGATTTAATTATAATCTGTGAATCTGTGGCAATTTTTTATTACCAGATGGATAAATTGCCGACTACTTATATTATTTAAACTAAACAGAAGCTATCAAGATTTTTTCAAACATACGAGATACAAATTAATATTAGTTCTATGATATTATATTAAGATCATTTTGATGGTAAATAATTTTTATTAATATCACTCAAAACCATTTTAATATCGCCGTAAGAAAACTTATTGTCCAGTTTATTTTTTAAATCGCCTAAACCTTCATATTCTATTTTCTCTATTTGCTGTTTTATCTCTTCATATTTTTCACCTGGCATAATATATTTAATATTTACTTCTCCTGTTTTAATATAATGAGATAAATGTCCTTGAATCGTACTTATGACCAAGTTCCTTTCTTTTGCAATATCTTTTATACTCAAGCCATTGTTAAACATTTCAAAGGAAACTTGCTTTGTGTTGGTCTTGTTGTTTTTTACTTCCGGAGGGTCTTCTGCGACTTGTATATCATGTTCAGAACAATATTTTTTTACAATTTCAATAATTTCGGTTCCGTATTTTTTTATGCGGACTTTGCCCATGCCATTTACAGAATGTAATTGTTTTTTTGAAGCAGGGAGTCGTTCACAAATTTCGTATAATGATTGCTGAGTAAAAATTTGATAGTGATGCACTTTTTCATCAATGGCAAATTCATTACGTAAATTACGCAATTCTGAAAAAAGTTTTGGATGTGAACTATCAGTATAATTATTTTTTAACTTTGTTGGATTGGTCTTTTGTAAAAGGGATTTCGCACGTAATTCCATATATTTTATGGTACTAAATCCATGTTCCAGCCCTTTTAAGCAATAGATTTTACTATTAATAAGTTCATTAATTTTTTTTAATTGTTTTTTCAGTTCTTTATCAACAGCCCTGTTATCCGTTGCATAATTTAATTCAGAAAAAGGATTTACCAGTTTTTCTTCTGTATAATTAGTAAAGTATGCAAGGGCTTTTTTAATTCTTTCCCTGATAACAGGATTTTTTTCAGGTTCTGCTTCATTAAGAAATAATTTTATTAATTGATTTTGAAAATTAATTCCTGTTTTAATTAATTCATCAATGCCTTGTTCTTTGATTGTTTGAAGTGATTGTAAAATGTTTCCCTGTAAAGTATTCCTGTTTTGATAATAAATTTTAAGGCATCGTTTAACAGGATATTCCAATTGTTTATAATTAAATAATTCGTCTAATAAATATAACTGAAATTGTTTTTGCGATTGATTCAATCTCTCGTTATCAGGCAGATTATTTTCCACTTCTCTTGTAAAATTTACTACGCTGTTATCGTGTATTATACATTTTCTATTTATAGTGCTTTTTAATACAATACCTTCCAATGTTCTACATCTGCTAAGAGCGACATAGGTCTGTCCATGAGCAAAAGAAGCATTTGCATCAATTATTGCTTTATCAAAAGTTAATCCCTGGCTTTTATGAATTGTAATGGACCATGCAAGGCGAAGAGGTATTTGTGAGAATGAACCGTTTACATTTTCTTTAATTTCTTTAGTTTCTTCATCAAGTGAATATTTTATATTTTCCCATGTTTCATAGTTTGTAATTATCTCAAAATCATCATCAGGGCATTTAACGGTAACGGATTCATCATCAATCTTAACAATTTCACCTATTTTTCCGTTAAAGTACCTTTTTTCAGGTGAACTGTCGTTTTTAATAAACATCACATGAGCTCCAATTTTAAGTTTTAATTCAGAATATGTTGGATAAGAGTATTCGGAAAAATTTCCTTCAATTTTTGCAATGAATTTGAATGTTTTACTTTTAATTTTATGCAGTTCGTTCTCATTTATTCGGTTTGCCCGATCATTATGAGTGGTTAAAATTATATAACCATCATTTTCTGCCGGTATAAAATCGGGCTTATATTGCTGATTAAGGGCTTTTAAAGATTTATCGGAAATAAAATTATTTCTGATTTCGTTTAAGATACTGATAAAGTTATAGTTTTTTTGGCGATATATGTGTTTGAGTTCAATTCCGACAGGCTCGGAATTCTGAAAAGCTTTGCTGCCAAAGAAAAAAGGAGTGTTGTAATAAGGTTTTAATAATTTCCATTCATCGGGTTTTGCAACTGGTGCCAGTTGTTGTAAATCACCTATCATTAATAGCTGGACTCCACCAAAAACTTTATCCTTATTTTTGTATCTTCTTAACACTTGGTCAATTCCATCGAGCAAATCGGACCTGACCATACTTATTTCATCAATAATCAGTAAATCTAAAGACCTGATTATATCTATTTTGCGTTTGTTAAATTTTTTTTGAAACTGCGGGTTTTCTTTTTCATTATGATATACTTCGGGAGGGAAAACAGGTCCGAAAGGCATTTGAAAAAATGAATGTATTGTTACTCCCTTAGCATTAATAGCAGCTACACCTGTTGGTGCTACTACGACTAATCTTTTTTTTGATTTATTCCTTATATTATGTAAAAAAGATGTTTTTCCGGTACCAGCTTTCCCTGTTAAAAAAATGTTTCTACCTGTTTTCTCAACAAAATTCCATGCTAATTCAATATCTTTATTATTTTTCACAATAATATTAAAGTGTTTTTAATTTGTTTGTTTTTTTTTATTCAGAAATTTGCATAATTCCTCAGTATTATTTAAAATTTAATAATTTTCTTAAGTTTTTGCATAACTTCTGTTGCTTTTCCTTTCAGAAAAATATCAGTAATAGTATTTGTATAATTTGAAGGTTGAGTATTTATTTCTATTATTTTTATGTTATTTTTTTTGGCTTCATAAGGGATTGTAGATGCAGGAATTATTTCACCTGTAGTTCCGATGAGAATAAAGACATCTGCTTTTTGTGTTTCTTCAAAAGATTTAGTACGTGCAGGTTCTGGAATTGGCTCTCCAAAAAAGACAAAATCCGGTTTAAGAACAGCTCCGCAATTGTTACATTTTGGAGGTAAAGAGGATAAATCTATATTATGAACTAAATATTTTTTTTCACAATTAGTACAAATTAAATATCTGGAATTACCATGAAATTCATAGACCTCTTTTGAACCTGCTTTTTGATGTAAATTATCTATGTTTTGAGTTATTACTGAATGTAATAACCCCATTTTTTCCATTTCTGCAAGAGAAAAATGAGCAGCATTTGGTTCTGCTTTTCCAAAAAAATCATAAAATATTTCTTTTATTAATTTCCATGACTCTTTAGGATTTTTTTTGAAATATTCAATATCAAGAAAAACAGGGTCGTATTTACTCCACAAACCATTTTTTCCACGAAACGGGGGGATACCACTTTCAACAGAAATTCCGGCTCCTGTAAAAGCAGTGGTATGATTAGCATTTATAATAAGTTTTGCTGCTTTGGTTATCATAATTGCTCGACTTTTTTAATATTAAATTGTTTTTAATTTGTCTATTTCTTTCATCAAAATTTTTTTTGTTTTAAAGCCGGTAATTCTTTTGACTTCCTTCCCGTTTTGAAATATAATAAGTGTTGGAATATTTTTCACTTTAAATTTTTTTGCCAGTTGTTGGTTATATTCTACATTAACTTTGGCAACTTGAACTCTTTTACTTTCTTTTTCTGCAATTTCATTTAATATTGGTGTCATCATTTTACAAGGTGCACACCATGATGCCCAAAAATCAACCATTACAATGCCTTTTCTTATTTGCATCTTGAAATTTTTATTATTAAGTATTTTTATTTTATTGCTAGTTTTTAATTCTTGCATATTATTCATTTTCTTATAATTATATACAAGTAGCACTATAAAAAGTAATACAACTCCTAAGATAATTAATATAATAGTCATAAATTTATTTTTTTAGCTTTTATCACGACAAAACTCCCTTGTCCATGTCCTATTAATGGCTCTTGAACATCATTTATTTCATTTAATTTTCCAAAAACAGTTTGATATGTGTTTTCAATCTTAAAGCCAGTATTTTTTAAAATTTCGTATAAATCTTCTGTTACAAAAAATGTAGCATCTTTATAAAATATACTTTTCCCTTTATTTTTAAAGTAAAATTTTCCAATTGTGCTATTTTTGTCAACAAATCCAATAATTAAATAACCGTTATTTTTTAAAATACGGTTGGCTTCATTAAAAGATTTATAAATATCATCAACAAAGCAAATTGTAGTAATCATTAATGCAAAGTCTTTACTTTTATCGGAATAAGGCAGATTTTCAGCCACAGCATCAATAACATTAATATTCTTTTTTTTGGCTTTTCCCCGCATTGCTTTGGAAGGTTCAATTCCTTGTTTGAGCCCCAATGGTTCTGCAAAAATTCCTGTTCCAACACCAATTTCTACTCCATTTCTATTGTCGGGCATAACCTTTTTAATAGCTTTTAATTCAGATTGAAAAGCATATTCATTTTCAACAAACCAATTATCATATTGTTCAGAATAATTATCAAATGGTTCTGTTTTTGGCATTTTATTTTATTTCAAAAATATTATTGCTTTTATCTTTAATAAAAATTAAATCAGGAATTTTTCTTTTTATTATAATACATTTATAACCGCTTAGTTTTGCTTTTTTAACAAGTTCTTCTCTGTTTTTAACTGCAATACAAATATGACTAAAATTTTGTTTGATTTGTTCATTTGTTACAAATATTTCTAAAATCAGCTCATCTTTTTGTAAAAGAAAGACAGTAGCTTCTTTTTCAATATCAAAGATATTACTTGCAAGAATGCTGTCTAAAACAAAGTTCTTCAATTCTTTCATTTCAAGAATATTGAAATAAAAGTTTTTTATTTCTGCTATATCATTTATAGATAATGCAATGTGTTCTAATTTCATTTATTTTAATTTTAGATTAAGATGATTTCTTGTTTCACCTTTGTTCCACTCTTTTAAAATAATATCAAATTTTTGTTGAATTATTTTTATACAATCCAAAAATTTAGTATTATTCATTAAAATACAAACAAATTTTTTCTTTATTCGTTTAATGTTCGGTCCATAAATTTTGGAAACAACTACTTTAACATTTTCATTTTTTAGCATTTTTGTAACACCTTTAGCTTTTTTAGGGTCAGCATGAATTTCTTCATCTTCTTCAGTTGTATTACTTATCTTTTTTATAAACTTAGCATCGGATGATGAAATTTCATAGATAAAATAATAATTAGCATCTCCAAAGTGCCTGTTGATAAACGATTTTCCATCGTCTGTTGCAAATGCGGTAATAATTTTCATAAATATTAAATTAAAAAATTAAATATATAACCAATTATTCCTATTATAAGTGCAAAAATAATATTTACTGACTTAACAGCAAGAAATCCACGTTTTGATTCAGCAAGCAAAGGGAGCATTCCATGTCCGTCCTGAGATATTGAACTTGCCAAAAGTATATAAAATGGTATTGTTCCTTGTGCAAATAATGTTACAAAAATTAAATGAGGTCCGGATTCAGGTATTATTCCAACTAAAACGGCAATTATTATAACGAGTAACATATTGTCTGTTATCCATAATTTTACATCAATAAAATTCATTAAAAAATGAATAACAATAAGAGTTCCGAAAGTCCATAAAAATATCCGTAAGAGGTGCACTTTTATAATATGCTCCCAAATATGTTCTTTAAGAAAATGTTCAGGAACACTAATAACGATAAATAAAGAGAATAAAATTGCAAGAAGTATTGTAATTTTCATCCATGTTTTTAAATTTCCTGCAATTAGTCCTGTTCCGACTGCAATTAAGAGTGATAAAATAATTATTGTTATTACTATACGATATATTGATGGTTTAATTAAAAATTGCAGAAATTTATCTTTCTGAAAACATTTACAATATTCTTCTTCATGAAGCGGGAATTCATTCCCTGCAAATTTATTTAAAAATTTTTTTGATAAAGGAATCTTATCTGTGATATATCCTGCTAAAATACCTACACCAAAAATTATTATTGTCAGTATTGCAGCTTTTTGAGGAAACATTGCAAACATAATAAAGGCTTCGTCTCCGCTGGTAGCTATCATTGTTGTTACTATTGCTCCAAATGAAATTATTCTGTGAGAAAATAATGCAACTGCTGTAAATGCGCCAAGGCATCCGGGAATAGCTCCTAAGAAACCGGCAAACAAATATTGCTTCCATTTATTTTCCGAAATGTGTTTTTGCCAAATTCCATTGGTCTGAACATTGATATATTCTATAACCAGCATCATTACAAAAACAAAGCTTGTTATCATTAATGCCTGTTTAAATATGTTAAAAATATCAGTTATCATATTTTTTCAGATTTAAGTAATCTTACATATTTTTTAAAATAATATTTTTCTTTAAAATTATTAAAACCATATTCTTTCAAAATACTTTTCCAATCTTTTTTGATAAAATCAAAAGCATATTTACATTCTATTTTTTTAAAAATTATGCGATGATGAAATGGCATTTTATTCATGTCAAATTCAGCAAAATCAAGAATATTAAATGTGCCTCCAATATTTAAATGATTATAGGCATTTTTAATGATGATTTTTCTTATTTCATGGGGAAAGCCATGTATCACAAAGCTGATAAAAACTTTATCAAATTTTTGTTCAAGTTCAAACGGCTCATCAATTCTTTTGTTTATAAATTTTATATTTGAAAATTGTTTACAATTAAAATTAAATTTTTTTTCCATATCTTCAGAAATATCAAGTCCTGTCAATAATGAATCATCAGACATATATTTATTCATTAATAAAATATTTCGTCCGGTTCCGCATCCCAAGTCAAGTATTTTGTCATTAGATTTAACATCTAAATCCTTAATCGCTTTTTTTATAAAAGGTTTATATAATCCAAATGAAGCAACATTCATTACCTTATCATAATGTTTTGCTGAAAATTTTTTCAATTCAACTCCTGAATCAGGGTAAAGTTTATCCATTTTTTTTTTTATAAGTTTTTAAACACTCTTGCCAGTGAATATCCCGGAGCATCAATATTTAAGTCCAAAAAATATCCAAATGGTGTTTGTTCTACCTGAAAGCCCGAATCTGTTAATCTTTCAGCAATATTGTTGAAAAGAGACATTGTAAATTCAGGTTCTGCTTTACTTTCCGATAGATGGGCAAAAGAGTGTAATATAATATGCTTAGTATTATTTTTACCTGCAATCCATTTAAGATTTTTTAGCAATTTTTTTTTAACCGGTGTTTCATTTTCCTCATCTTGTTTTTCAACCTGAATAAATGCAGCCTGAATGTTTTCAAATTCTTTTTTCTCTGAAAAATCCGGCATTGACTCAATAGTTTTAATAGTTGGTTTAAATGAAAATTTGTTCATATAAATCATTAATAGTTTCATATAATTATTTATTTATAAATAGGTAAAATATTTTTTTTAAAATTCAATTGATTTACAAAAAAGTAACTTAATAGTATTATTAAAGATACAATTATAAAAACTGTAGTAAATCCAATATAAAATATCAAGAACCCGGCAAGTAAAGGAAAGATGGTTGAAAATATTTTACCTGCTCCGGAAATTCCTGCGTATATTGTACGATTTTCATTTGTTGAAATCTCTAATAAAATACCATTATTAGAGATTTTAAATAGGGAAACAAATATTCCTGATAAGATAAAAATAAATTGATAATAAAATTGATTATTGCTTAATGACAAAGCAAAAACAGGTATAGTGCTACCAATAATTATAGCAATAATCAAAAAAACTTTATAATCAATTTTTGTTGATAATTTATAAAATATTATACTTGCAAGTAGCATACCTGTAGTTCTAAATAACAAAAAATTGCCGATTAATTTATAAGATAAATCAAAATTTTCTTTGCCTAGCAAAATCAAAAATGGCAAAAAGCCTATCCCAAGTCCGAGTGTATTTATTATTAACAAGTAATATTTCAGGTTCTTATTCTTTTTTATTTCTTTTGGGATTAGTTTAAAAAAGTCAATTAAATTTTTTTTAACAGGATTTACTGAACGAATTTCTCTTAAATTCCAAAAACCCAAAGAAGCAATTAGTAATAAAATTCCTGCAATTATAAAAAGCAAGGAATAATTATCCGGGTATTCAAATCGTTTTATAACATCCCTGACAACTATTGCCGATAGAAAGATGCCGATACTTGTTATAATTTCTTTAATTGAAAAAAAATTTTTTCTGCTTTCTTTTTTTACTGATTTCCCAAGTATGTCTATATATGAAACATTAGAATAACTACCACTGAATGAAAATATTGAAATTAGAATAAAAATTAATAAAATTATTGTATCACCTGTTAACGAATGAGAAAAAAAGAACATAGCAGACATTAATAATAATGCTATAATTCTAAGGTTTACTCCTAAAAGCAGATATTTTAATTTGAGTGAGTTTTTAGATAATATTGGAGCAAATATTAACTGAAAAACACCAGAGCCTCCCAACATGATAGCCGTCAAAAACCCAAGATGCACAGCGTTTCCCCCTGCTTTTAAAAGCATAGAAGGAATTATAGTATCAACATCCATAAAGTTAGAGGCTAAAGCCAAAAATACTGCGTGCCACAAAAAACTTCTGAAATTTATTTTTGAGCGTTTTGCTGAAATTTGCATTAGAGTAATTGCGTTATTTAAAATTTGTAACTGTTCACAGAATTTATACTATCAGTAGTTATAATAAATTTAACTTCGACCACGACCTCCACCGCCTCTTCCTTGTCCTCTTCCATCTCGGGGACCTCTTCCTAATCCTCTCCCCATTCCTCTCCCCATTCCTTCGCCCAAAGCGCCTCCAGTATCGCCAGAATGTTGCCATTTTTTTTCTTTGTCAGAATAAATTGCTTGAACAGGACAGGCTGCAGCACATTCTCCACAATCTGTACACTTTACAGAATCAATTTTTGCAATATCATTGCTCATTGATATTGCCTCAACAGGACAAACATTAATGCAGATTCCACATCCTGTGCATTTTTCTATTTCTACTTTAAACATTTTTTTCTCCTTTGTTAAATATTTTTTATAAAATTTAGTAAATCAATATAAGATTATTTATAGTTCATCTAAAGTATAGGAATTGTATGCTAAATTAAAAATAAAAGCAAAATCCCTATTAAAAAACTAGTAATATGAAAATTAATATTCTTATGGATGTTCTCAAACATAATAGAATCGGAATAATACCCAATAATACCACCGCCAAAAATCATCATTATCCAAATGATTATTCTTAACATAATTCATTTTAATACTAATAAGTGCATAGTCTCCGATAAACCCAATAATTAATTATAAACTATATTTTTTTTATTGGATCCCAAATGACCAGGATTAAAGCTCCCTTTTTTGATTCAAATGGACCATGTTCATCTCCTGGCGAAAAAATTTGATAAGAACCGACAGGATAATTTTTTCCGTTACTTTGGTATTCTCCTTCAATGACAAAATTTTGCTCAACAGTAATATGAGAATGTGGAGACATATAAAAGCCTTTTGGTAATTTTAGCAGAACAGTTCTTCCTCCATCGTCATTTCTTAATATTTTTCTTTTTGTTCCTTTAAAATATCCATCTGCATTTTCCCAGTTTGAATCATTATATAAATTCATTAATTTTTCCATAATATTTTTTTTGTTTTTAATTAATATTAAAAAATTAGTTATAATTTGTAATTTTCCTTCAAATTATTATTACCCATATAAATTATAATAATTTTAAAGTTATTATTTTGGGGGATTATGTCAATAAATTGACCAAATTTAATTTCACTACAAAGTTATATATTTTTTTTTCAATTGAAAGGAAAAAAACTAAAAATATTTAATTAATTTTTTTGCAATCTCAATTGCCTTTTGTTAAGGGCTTTTCATACGATTATTATCCGCCTAAAGCGGACCATTCAATTTCTTTTAGGTAATATATATATAATTGCTTTTAAAGACACTATGAAATTTGAACATGTGCTCTTTTGCCCAACTCCATTCGCCAAAGGCGGACCATACCATTAACATACACTATGCTATTTACCGATTCTTCTTTACCATGTTCTATAAATCTATGAATATACCCTTTATATATTAGTCCCTTATATGACGTGAACTCATCAGTCATAACAGTACTTCCAACCCTAATTTTTTTTTAATAATGCCTTCTTTTTTTTCTCTCTGAAAAATCCGGCATTGACTCAATGGTTTTAATAGTTGATTTAAATGAAAAATTATTCATGTAAATCATTAATAGTTTCATAAGTTTATATTATTTACTATAATGTTAAAATTTAGTTCTATTTTTGTGCTGATTTTGGTAACCAGTAATAAAAAATTAGTCGGTTACCTGTCATAATTAAATTAATTACCACATATTAGACAACTGGTTAATAGAGATTATATTTTAGAACAAAAGTAAATTTTTTATATAATCTCTTTAATTTATTTGATATAAATTGTTATAAAAATGGCAAAAAAAATTCCTCTTTATTTTATAAAACAGTATGTTTTTTGGTTTCTGTTCTTTGTTTTAAACAGGACAGTATTTTTTGTATATAATTATGATAAATTGGTAAATGTAAAAATAAGTGAATTTTTTTCTGCTTACTGGCATGCTTTGTATCTTGATAATTCAACTGCATGTTATATAATGATATTACCTTTTATTTTATTGTTTTTTCAATCAATAATTAAAATCAAATGGAACTTTATAAATATATTAAATAAATATTATTCTTATATTATAATAATAATTATTGCTATTATCACATCAGGTGAGCTTGGTTTATATGATGAATGGAAAGTTAAACTAAATTATAAAGCAATATCTTATTTGTCGCATCCCAGCGAAGCTTTTAATTCTGCCAAAACAGGAGTTATTATTATTGGAATTATATTAATAATTGTGCAATCTGCTGTTGGTATATATTTTTATCAAAAATTTATACATCAAAAATTTTATTTAAAAAAGAGAAGTTATATAAGTTCTGTATTGTTTTTGCTTATAACCCCTGTATTAATAGGATTAGGAATAAGAGGAGGCGTTCAACAAATACCTATAAACCAGAGCGATGTTTATTTTTCTAAAAACAATTTTCTTAATACAGCAGCAGTAAATTCAGCATGGAATTTTATGAACAGCATAGAAAAGAATAAAGAATTTATGGATACCAATCCTTTTAATTATTACAATATAGATGAAGCAAGAGCGAGTGTAGATTCTCTCCATTATATAAAAAAGATACCTGTATTAAAATATTAAATACAAAAAGACCTAATATTGTATTAATACTTCTTGAAAGCTGGGCTGGTGATTTGGTTTATTCTTTAGGAGGATATCAAAGTATTACTCCTGAATTTGAAAAACTTATTGACAATGGCTTATTATTTACAAATAATTATGCAAACGGAACACTATCTCATCATGCAATAGCATCAATTCTTAGTGGATTTCCTGCAACGCCAGTAACATCAATAACAAAACAACCAAGCAAGTTTCAAAAACTACCATGTTTTGCTGAAAAACTAAAAAACGCAGGTTACCATACATCTTTTCATTTTGGGGGGCAGTTGAATTATGGTAATATTAAAGGATTTATTTACTTTAATCAGTTTGACCATATAATTGAAGGCAAAGATTTTCCTAATAGTGTTCCTACTGGTAAACTTGGTGTGCCAGATGAATATTTTTTTGACAGGCATATCAGAGACATAAATTCTTATCCCCAACCTTTTTTTGCTGCTGCTTTTACTCTTAGTTCTCATTCTCCTTATGATGAGCCAATGAAAGAAGTGTTGCACTGGGGCGGAGAGGAAAAAGATTTTATAAATTCTGTTTATTACACAGATAAATGTATAGGAAAATATATTGAAGAAGCCAAAAAACAAAAATGGTATAATAACACATTGTTTATCTTTGTAGCTGACCATAGTCATAATACTCCAAAAAACAGAGACAGACACTCTAAACCATTTTATAAAATACCAATGCTGTTTTATGGAAAAGTGTTAAAAAATAAATATAAAGGCAAAAAATATACTGATGTCTCTTCTCAAATTGATATTGCTGCTACATTATTGGCGCAATTAAATATTACTCATAAAGAATTTGAATGGAGTAAAGATTTATTCAATCCTTATTCACCAAAATTTGCTTATTGTGCCTTTGACGATGGATTGGTATGGATTACCAAACATAATTATTTTGTGTATGATCATAATCTTAACAAAATAAGCTATAAACAATTTGAATCAGAAGAAAAAGGAAAAAAAATAATAAAAACAGGAAAATCTTATTTACAGTTATCTTTTCAGGAATATCTTGATTATTAAATATTTTTTTTAAATTTGTCAAAAAAATTAATTATCTATGGATTTAAGTAAACTATTATCTGTTTCAGGAAAAAACGGATTATTTAAAATGATTGCACAATCTAAAAATGCAGTTATTGTAGAATCTTTAATTGATAAAAAAAGATTTCCTGCTTATGCTTCTGACAAAATTAGTATTCTTGAAGATATAAACATTTATACTAATGAAAAAGAAATATTATTAAAGGAAGTATTTCAAAAAATTTATGATAAGGAATCCGGTGGTCTTTCTATTAATCATAAATCAGATAACGAAACACTTAAAAAATATTTTGAGCAGGTCTTACCTAACTATGACAGAGACAGAGTATTTGTATCTGATATTAAAAAATTAATAAACTGGTATAATATCCTGCAAAAACTTGATATGATTAAGCCGGACAAAAAAGAAGAGAAAAAGCAAGCAAATGATTTAATAGAAGATGCTGAAATAGTTGAAGAAGACAAATAGTGTCATTGATAGTCATTAATGGCAGACGGCAAAGATAAATGA
>CAZOSY010000046.1:0-14823 GCA_964582565.1 uncultured Bacteroidales bacterium
GTAAACAGGTTAAACTGGTTTTATGGTGCAGGCGCACATATTGGCTTTTGGGAAGGAAGTAATGATAATTTTGGTGAAAAAGGTAAATCATATACAGTAATAGGCATTGATGGAATTATAGGATTGGAATATTATATTCAGTCAATACCTTTTAGCGTGGGAATTGACTGGAAACCAGCACTAAATCTATTTGGAAATTCCAGCTTCTGGCCAGACGGAGGAGCAATATCTGTTCGGTATGTATTTTAATAAAACATTAATTATTTGCACAAGCCATAGTAGCAATACTTACTTTTGTTCCGGGAATTTGAAGTAAAGCATTAGCACATGCTTCAAGAGTAGAACATTATTATTAAGTATATTATCAATTTGGCAATAAAACAATTTGACAATTTTATTGAAAAATTTATAAGAATTTATTGTAATCTAAAAAAATAGTTTTAATTTTGTATCGTAATAAATCATTTTTTATGAACAATGTAATGTAAAAATCATGAATACAAAAAATCATTTGTTGACTTTAACGGGGGTGATATTCGTTTTAACCCAATTGATGATATCTTGCAGCACAACAGACAATGTTGTTTCCTCCAGTATAATTCAAAAGAGGAAATATAATAATGGCTATTATGTGAATTCATTTTCAAAAAAAATAAAAATTTCGAACCCTAAAATTAATTCTGATAATGAAATAAATGCAAATACATTGACCTATTTAGCAAATCAAGAGAAATTTGAGAACAAAGAGATAGAGCAAAAAGAAGATAACTCAGATTATTTATTTGCATCTATAGGAGAAGACCCAATCATAGTGTCTAAGGATAATAATCTTGACCTCGTAAAAAAACATAAGATTAAAAATTCAAAATATATCGTTTCTAAAGATACTTTAGAGGAATGTGATGAGATTATCCTAAAAAAAGGTGATATTATATCAGCAAAAGTACTGGAAGTAGGCGTAAATGAGTTAAAATATAAAAAATGCAATAATCTATTAGGGCCAACATACAGTATACTAAAATCTGAAGTTTTTATGATAAGATACACTAATGGGAATAAAGATTTTTTTAATAAGAAATCAAGTGTAAATTCAAACAATTCTGTCTCTAATAATGCAAGCGATAGGCAAACAGAACCATTCTCAATAGTTTCTATATCCTCTGGGGTGTTCGGTCTTTTTATTGGTCTTGTTCTATCTGTTTTGGCTGGAACACTTTTTGGTATTTCTGGTATAGTATTCGGAGCTATAAGTTTAGGAAAAATAAAGAAAAATCCAGATAAATATAAAGGAAAAGGATTAGCCACGGCAGGATTGGTCACTGGGATTATAATCACTGCCCTTACATTATTATTACTTCTATAAAAAAATTAAACTTAAAAATGTTCTCTATATATACACAAGAAAGCATAAAACAAAGCGTGCAAATAGTGGTAACTTGACAGTTGTTGCTTTAACAAGTATTCATCACGGTGGACAAAAAACGAGGTCTTAAAAACCTGCCTTGTTTTATGCAGGTACGCGGTATGTATTTTAATAAAATATTAGTTATTTGCACAAGCCATAGTAGCAATACTTACTTTTGTTCCGGGAATTTGAAGTAAAGCATTAGCACATGCTTCAAGAGTAGAACCTGTTGTTATGACATCATCAACCAAAAGAATATTCTTATCTTTTAATGTTTCTGCATCTTTTATTTTAAATATTTCTTTTACATTTTCCCATCGTTTATAACGTGATTTTTTTGTCTGGGTCTCTGACGATATATTACGATATAAAATATTAGTATTTATATCAACATCCATTGATACAGATAATCCTTTGGCAAACATTTCACTTTGATTATAACCTCTTATTCTTTGTTTTTTAGGATGTAAAGGAACAGGAACTATAATATCAGTATTTTTAAATAAAACAGAGTTTTTTAACTCAATACCATAAAGTTTTCCAACGAAAATTCCTATTTCTTTTTGTTTATTATATTTTAATTGATGAATAAGGTGTTGCACTTTGCCGGCTTTACTAAAATAATAATATGCGGCTACTGATTCAATATTTACACGTCCCCAAAATTTTTGACTTACAGGATTATCTTTTTCAAGATGAAAATAGGTCTTAGGCAGGTGATAAAGGCAGTAATTACATATAATTTTTTCGTGTTTGTATAAACTATTTCCACAAGCCATACAAATACGGGGATAAATAAGAGATATAAAATCGTCTAATAACAACATAGATTAAAATTGTTTAACAAAAGCCAACTTGTATGTTTGCAAAATTATATAAATTTATTAATTAAAAGAAAAAAGAGTGAGATTAGGAATTATAACAAAACAATCATTGAAGTATGTTCCTGAATATAGATTTTTCATTCTGAATGAAGTAAGAAAACTTATCGTTTTTTTTGTTTTTCCTTTATAAAAATTTAATCACATTTTTTTTATACCTGTAATCCAAAAATTATATGTAAATTTGGATACAATAAATTTATTTTATATAAGTTTACAGATAATTGTAATTAAAAATATAAATTTGCAAAAAAAAATATTATAAGATGAAAAAATACGATAAATTATTTATTCAGTTACTTTATATATTTCATACGTCTGCTATGCAAGCATTAGGGAAAGTTAAAAATCCTGTTACCAATAAATTTGATAAAAATTTTGAGCAGGCAAAGCAGTCCATTGACATGCTTGAAATGATAAAAGAAAAAACAAAAAATAATCTTTCCAATGAATTATCAGACACTCTGAACTCATTTTTAACAGAAATACAAATGAATTATGTTAAAGAAATAAATAAAAATTAATTAAAAAAAATGTAAAACAATGAATACAGAAAAAAAATCAGATAACATAATAAATAAAAAAAATGCAGATAAGAAAAAATCTGATAATAAAGTTTACAAAATAGTAATTATTATTCTTCTTTTAATAATTGCTGTTTTAGTTTACCTGCTGATTACAACAAAATCAACTGTAAAAGAAGTTCTTACAGAAAAAGAACAGATTAGTACAGAAAAACAGAAATTACAGTTAGAGCTTAGTACATTAATATATAAACATGACAGTATTAAAATATCTTATGGTAAACTTACTGATAAATTATCAGAAAAAGATAGTGTTATATTAGCTAATGCTCATGAAATACAAAAACTTATTGCTTCGCAAGCTGATTACAGACGTATAAAAAGAAAAATAAACAGGTTGCGGGATATTACACAAAGATATGTTGGACAAATAGATTCGTTATATACAGTAAACAAAGTCCTTAAAACTGAAAATGTAAAAATAAAAAGTGCTTATAAAAAAGAACAGAAAAAAACCAGTAAATTAGCAGAGGATACAGCATATTTATCTGAAAAAGTTGCTACAGCTTCTATTCTTAAAGCTTATAATGTTAGTGCAGCAAGTATAAGATTGAGAGGCGGTAAAAAAGAAATGGTTACTGATAAAGCTAAAAAAATAGAACAAATAAAAATATGCTTTACTTTGGGTGAAAATTTAATAATTCCAAACGGAAAAAAAACTGTTTATATCAGGGTAGCAAGACCTGATAACAAAATTTTGGTTAAGGGAAATGAAGATATCTATTCTTTTACTGACAGTAATGGTAAAAAACTCCAGTATTCAATGAAAAAAGAAGTTGATTATCAAAACAAATCAATATATATGTGCATGTATTGGATAAAAAAGAGCACAAAAGAAAGTGCTATGATTGGAAGATATAATGTAACTGTATTTGCTGATGGCTATGAAATAGGGCAGACATACTTTGAATTAAAATAATTGACTAATTTAATCCACTATTTTTATAATAGTGCTAATCTGATATAAATGAATTCGTTATTTGGACTTCGGTGAGTTCGGTATATACAAACTCTATCTTATCAGATACATCTTACCAAAACCTTTTGTAAAATATTTATTAATTCCTTCTATATTGTTTTTTTCAATCTCTTTACCATGCAGATTAGTGAGCACTCTGTATAGATATACACCATTGGCAAGTTGGTCACCATACTCGTCTTTGCCATCCCATGCATATTGAGTAATATTTCTTCCTATATGAATAGGTCCTAATTGGTCCTGATTTATTTCTCTTACAATTTTACCTGTTATTGTCATTATTTGAATTTTAAAATAAGTTGGTATTTCGTCTCCTGTTAATGTAAATACAAAATGAGTTGCTGTTGAAAAGGGATTAGGCCAGTTTAATACTTGTGTGATAGTTGACTTATTAATTACTTCAAAAGAAATTTTATAATCATAATCATATTGACCATAAATATTGCCTTCTCCTTCTCCGGATATGTTATAAGACCTGTCTTCTGCCTGAATAAATAATTTATAAGTGCCATCTTCGGTAAGTGTAGGATTATATTCAATCTTACAGGTATTGTTTGGTAATGATGCAGGAATAAATTCCATTATTTTTACTCCATTTGTATCAAAATATATTCTTTTAGGTGTTGAAGATGATGGTGATTGAATAAATATTCTAAACAATGAAGTATCGTCTAAAGCCAAAAATTTATTCTCATCATTAAGTGTTATTAAGATTTCGGGTTTGGCAGAAACAATATCGCCATCAAGAATATGCACGCCATCAAAAGTAACATCAAGCATAGGATTTGTTTTATCAACATCAACAAAAAAGTAAATACTGCCAATATTATTAAAATGATATTGTTCAAGCTGGTCATATAATCCTGTTGCAGTATCAACAGGGTTAACTTCTATCCATAAGCTATTAAGTCCTGACAAACCATTAACAGGAGCAAAAACAGTATCAATAAGGATATCTCCTGAAGGATGAGGTCTGAGTTTTTTGTAAGATATAGTATGCATAATTCTATCTTTATCAATAATCCAGTAATGAACTAATAAGCTATCTATGAAGTCATAATCGCTAATATTATGAGTTGCGGTTGAAAATATTATCTTTTCGCCCTGGTTAATAGTATCTTTGTAAAAACTATAATGAATACAAGGGTCAAGGGCTGTTTCAGGAACTCCGTCATAAATCACCTGCCATCTATCCATTTGTGAAGGAGTATGCATAGAATCGTCTCTCATAAATGCAATCAATTTCATATAAGGATAAATATCAGCATCTATATGGTCGTATAGATTGTATATATCTCCTGAGTCAGGAGGCAATCCGTTAAGAGTGGTTATAGTATCTATGTCGCCTGATAGTTTTATTCCTATAACACTTAATAGGACTGAATCTGTTGGCATTCCTTCAGCACTATGTTGTCTCCAGTGTAAAGAACCCCATTTAGATGCAGGTCCTATAAGTTCAGATTCAATAAATCCTTGGTTCCAGTTTGTTGTAAAACTATCTGTGAGGGTTATTATAGACTGTATAGAACCACCAATTTGTTCATTTGCATCACCTATATTATCTCCTTTTTTGCCAAAAATTATATAAGGCATTTTATTATGGATAGTTCTTATATAATTACTTCCAATAGATTCAAAGCCCTGATAAAGTTCTTCGTCATAATCTTCTGCATAGTGATTTTCGTGGCTGTAAACGAGTACATAATAACCTTGTGGTATTGAGTCAAATAAATTTTCCATCAGGTCTCGCCATCCGGAATTGCCTGAATAAAAATCAAAACATGCTACATCAGTATTAAGGTGACAATGGACATTACCAAATTGTCCAAATCCACTGTAAAGATTATGGCTCATCCATGGTTCGCCATTTACAGGGTTAAAGACGGCAAACTTCATACCACCTTGTTGGTCACCAACACAATTCCATGTGTCAAGAACACTTCCGTTAAGTTTAAACCATTCTTCATTCCAAGCTATATATGGATAATATCCTGTCTGGACAGACAAGGATTTTATGTCATTTACAAAATCAAATTTTCGTTCAGGTTTATTATATTTAACATATTGGTATCTGTCGTTTTTAAACTGAAAGAAATGTGCTTGTCCCCAACCTCTTTTGTCTTGTATATACTGAAAAGAACTTTCTCTCCAGTTGTAAGAGCTGGTGATGCCTGAATCTACACTTACCCGCCAGTAATATACAGTGCTGTCAGTAAAGATTATGGGTGGCTTCCATGTTACTACACCACCCGAATGATTTATAGTTGTAGAATTTATAAAAGGACTATTAAAAGCATCTGTTGTATCAATTTCAAACACATAATCTCTTGGAGCGGAAAAAGGATCTCCTGTTGATGCCTTTAATGTTATAGTATCAGTAGGAATAATAGCATATTTATAAGGATATACAGGCACAATATCAGCAGATTTTATAAGTAAGTTTACTGTTGTAGTATTATTAAAAAAGTTATCTGTTTCATCTATTTCATCAAATACATCTAATGTAATTTTAAAAGTGTTAAGTCCTAAACCGTTTATAAAATCAACGGATAGTTTAAAAGATAAAGTATCTTTAAAATAAGTAGCTTTTATTTTTTTCAGATATGTTTTACTGGTAATTCCGTCAGGGAAAGTTCTTATTACTTCAACTATAAAAGAATCATTTACTGCTCTTCCTATATTTGTAGATATTATATTGATATCAAAAGAATCAATTTCACTGGTAACATTTTCAGGAGTAAAATATACATTAGGCGGAATAATCATATAATCAGGTTTGTCATGAGAATTGATGATTATTGCCGGGTCACCATGCAAGGTCATTTCAAGGGCTATTTCTTTTATGTAAATATTGTCAGGATTATTGATTTCATTGGTTTTAATAGTTTGCCGGATACATTTACCAACAGGTTTACCATAATTAAGATAGCTTATGTTTTTATAAAATTCTTTAGAATAAGTATTTAAGTAAGATGTTGCTGCCGCTGTAACAGAAGCTAAAAATCCTATCATTCCTTTATTTTCAATCAGCATGAATGCTTCGCTTGAGCTTTCTCCTGTACCAAATATGTCTCCTGCCCAGCAAGAGTTTGCTAATAAGAATGGATATTTGCCATAGTTATTATATTCTGACGGATTATCTATACTTTGGTCAAATCCTATGCCGGCTGCGTGGCCAAAGAAAGTCATAAGAGAGACACCGTTATTGATAATATCTTTTAAAGAATCTGACAGATTAAATTGTATAGGAGCTGATGAAGTTTTAAGAAATGTTCTTACAAAACCGCCAAATAAAGTATCTTCAATAATATCTTTATATTTATTAAGGTAATAAGCAAATGTACTCTGTTGTAATAAATTAGCTCCACCTCCGAAATGAAGTATATTTTTCATCCATTCTTCGGGTTGCATTTGTGCTGCTTCATATAATATGACTTTGTTAAGATATAATCTGACATGGTCAAGGGTTTTGGCACTTAATCTGCCTGTAGGAATTGCCGGATAATATAAAGTATCTGTTATTCCTGATGTAAAAAGAATATCAGAAGGCGGATTTCCAAATGTAGGTACTAATGTATTATTAAAGTAATAACTGTTTTTACGATATTTAATGGCTTTATATGACTTACCTATCAAAAATAAATGTTCAGGTATATTTGTAAAATTATCAATAGCATAGTGAAGGAAGTTGCGTATAGCCAAAGGATGTTTTCTTATACCATAAGAATACTGGTCATATAAATCGTCAATATCTACAAGTAAAGTTTTGTATCCTGTAGAGTTTCTGTAATTTTTATAATTAACACATTCTGTCCATAAACTTTTATGAGTAATAATTATATAATCTGAATTTATATTTTCTCCGATTGTATAATCAGTAAATTTTGCATAATTGGAAATATCATCTGATACAGGAGTTACAGAGTTTATAATTGTTGTCTGATTTTCAGAAGTAAGATAGCATGTTTTTTCTAATCCTGTATTAGGTATTAGTGCTGAATAATAGCTTCCGTTTTTATTAACTTTAATTCTTTTATGATTAGTAAGGTCATATAATCGTGCTGTATCATCTGTTTCAATGTTAAAGTTACTAAAGTTTAATAAATCTTTTGGCTGTGCAGAATTTGGTATATAAAGATAGTAATTTGATAAATTTTCAAGATTAAAAGTATGTGGATATTTTATTGATATATATGCAACAGTGTTTCTGTCAGCTTGATTTCCATATATAGATATAGAAGAGAACAAAAAACTTGTATTTGGATTATCAAGATTATCAGGAGAAGTGGTATAATTAAAATTTCTTGTCACATAACCTTCGTAAAGCGTGTCTATTATTATATCAGCAAACTGTACTTTAAGATGGTGGTCAGGGTTTAGTCCTGAATATTCAGAAGCACCTATAACAACAAAATTGATACTGGCATTTGGCCCGGAGTTGTAAACATTTGTAGTATTAACTTCCCTTGTAATGCCACCACCCATACTAAATCCATTGTCAAACCATCCTTCGCCTGATGTATATTCAGGATCTGTTACGCCATAGTTATTGGTTTTTCCATAAAAATATCTGTTAGTATAGTCCTGTCTTGATATTTTAAAGAAATAAGATAAAGGAGTATATCCGCTAAAATTTACATCATTTTCAATTAACATTCTTTTGTTATTAATAGAAGAATTCCATGTCAGATAATAAGTGGCTGTATCTGTGAACAAACTATAATTTGTGTTTACCTGAGAAGATGGAGCATCATATAATTGAGCATCAAGCCAGCCATCATTTTTTTCAGCATAAAATTCAATATAATCATTAGTATTGAAAATACCATCATTTTCGCCTTTAATATAGATATGTTGTTCAGTGCCGTTATTAAAAATCTGGAAACTTCGCGGGTCAAAAGAACCTGTTGGTATTCCTGCTGTTATTAATGCAGTATAATTAATACGATAAATGCCATTTTTACAAACATTGATTTTATAATATTGCTGAGAATAGTTTATCCATTCATTGCCATAAGGTTGTGAATATGAATAACTTACTAAAAAAGTAAAGAAAAATATAAATATGTAAAATAGTTTTTTCATAAGTTTATATTTTAGTAATTAGTTGACTATTAATTAGTTAAATTTTTAAAAAATCAAGATGTAGAACAAGCAGTTGCCTGTTAATTTTTGCTTATTATTCCATTTAACAATTTAGCAATTTAACAATATTTTTTATTTTTATAACTCAAAACTTGATACTGATATTTTATTTATATTAAATTTTAAAGAGAATACATTTGAATATAGAGCAATAGAGGTGTTTCCTATATCAGTAAGTGCATAATCTATTGTTAATATATTTTTAATTTTTATTCCTATTCCTAAGTTAGGTTGGAATGTTTTAAATTTTTTTCCGGTTATATCTGTTTCGTTTTGTATGTTACATATTCCTCCTCTTACAAACAAAAAATCATTATATGATAGTTCTATTCCAATACGTGGGTCAATATTAATTGTTTTGTCTGAAACAAGTACATTTCTTTGTCCGTCAAAAGTAAGATTAAAATCAGTAGCAATAAGAGAATATATTTTCTTATGATAGATATTTATTTTTTTACCAACTCCCAATATTAGTTGTGGCAGGGTTACTTCTAATGAGTTTTCCGGTATTTCATTTCCTGTTATAGAAAATGTTTCTTTCATTTTATCGTTTAAGTCAAAACTCCATGCATTAAAAGTAGATGTAATATCTTTTCCAAGCACACCAAATTTCCAGTTATTTATATCATATTGAGCTCCTATATCAAAGCCAAAGCCCCATGCATTAGCAAAATCACCGGCTTTACGATGGATTATTTTTGCATTTGCACCATATCTAAAACCTTCAAAATAACTTTTTTTACTATATGAAAATAAGAATCCATAATCAGCAGAAGAAAAGGACTTGATTTTGTCATAATTTATATTACCTTCACTATCAATGAGTTCTGATGTGTCAGGAATATCATCAATACCAAATCTGATAAAAGTAAATCCCAGAGTGCTTGTAGCATCAATACGTGCTGATATAGCTCCATAATCGTATTTGGCAATGCCTGCAAAATATTCAGAGTGCATTAATGCTATTTGAACAGAAGAAGGTGTAAGAGACAATCCTGCAGGATTCCAGTAGCCAGAAGTAACATCATTGACAATAGCAACATTTGCGTTTGACATTCCTAATGCTCTTGCACCTACGCCTATTGACATAAATTCATTGCTGTATTTAGGCGTCTGAGCATATAGGTATATACTAAATATAAATAATAGAAAAGATATAAAGTATCTTTTTAGCATGCCTTTTTAGTTTTATTAAAAAAATAAAAGTAATAAAATTAAATTTACCGTAAAGATACGAAATTTTTATGGATTAGTCAAATATTATTTAAAAAAAATTAACATACTAATCTGACTATATTATATATAATGTAGTGAAACCACTATATACTGCATTACAGGACAGACACAACCAAAATAAGCATATTAATCTATTGAAAGTTGTAATTTTTATTATTTAGCATAAGTAGGCATGTATTGCAATATATGCCTGCAAGATGAACAAACTTTATTTATATTCCTAATTTTTTTCTAATGTTTTTAGGTATAGCATTTTTGTTAACAATAATAGAGATTGTTTTGTATCGCACAAATGACTCGGAAGCATAGAAATATCCTTTATAATCATTACCTCTTATTTTTGTTCCCCATGAATTTTTTACTTTATAATATTTTGTGCCGTTTTGATCACTGGCTATTCCTATTATATGCATTCCATGGTCATCACCTGTTGTGTAATTGTCAAATCCCTGTTGTCTTATTTTTTGAGTAATTATTTTTTCTTTTCCCGGCTCCTCAAAACTATATAGTTGTTTATCTTTTTCTTTGTCAGTTAGTTGGTCCCATTTTGTTTTTGCCGAATCTGACATATTAATAGTATCTTTTTCAGGGACAACAGCTATACCATTTTTAAAAGAGACCCCTTTTTCAGAGACATCACTTGCCCATACTAATGAATAGTCGTTATTTATGGCATTATCCATAACCTGCTCAAGTTCATCCAATGGTATGTTATAGACGTTTCCCGATGACCAGTTATCGGGTATTTCTATTATAAATTTTTTGTAAAAAGGATGATGGGTAAAAGAAGCAATTTCAACATAATCATCAGGATTTAAGCCAAGTTGTTTTGAAAAACTTTTGGGAGTATATTCTTTTTCTTTATATGTAAAAGTTTTTGGTCTTTCTCCTAAATATACGTTCAAACTGGCATCAAAGGCATTATGCCACACAGGAGTAATTTTTTTGTTTTTATTTTTTATTACAGCATCTACTATTCCTTTTAATACAACGTCCATTTCACTATGAATATGTTTTTTTTCACCTATATTTAGTCCTGTATATACCTGTTCGGGGACAATACCATAATCTCTAATTACATCTATTACATCGTGTGATTCGCCACCCGCGGCAAATGTCATATTACCGTGCATACGGACATATTTAGTAGCTTTTTCTGAGTATGTATGCCATACTATAAACATCTCAGACAAATCATATTCTCCTTTTTCCATTCTAATAAGTTCTGTTTCAATGAATGAAATACCGGCAAAGCACCAACAGGTTCCTGAACGATATTGATTTTTTACAGGTGTTGTTTTTACCTGTTTCTTTATTGTAAAAATGTATTCTTTGTCTGTTTTAGATGTATCTTCCTGTGCATATATATTATTAAGAGCAAAGGAAAAACTAAATAACAGCAATGTGAATATTAAGCTGTTTAGATTGATTTTTTTCATAAGAGTAATATTTTTAAAATGAGTTTTAAATTTAATTAATTGAAAGCAAATTTATATAAAAAAAATTTATTATACATAAATATTATAAAAATGTCTAAATATTATTTTGAGGTGCTACATAAAATAGTATCTTATCTGGTTGGATATTATCCTACGGGGTTTACCCTGTTGGTGAAATTACCTACGGGGTTAATGCAACGGTATAAACAAATAAAAAAAAGGAGTATCTCAATCAATTGTCTGATGCCTGATGCAAAATTTTTAAACTTTGAATTTAGTAAATCAAAGACATATAAGCATCAACAACACCTTTGCCTTCTCTTAAAACTGTAAAGTTATCATCTCTGCAGTCGATAACTGTTGAAGCTTCATTGCCACCATATCCGCCATCAATAACAATATCTGCAATATCTTTATATCTTTCATAAATTAGTTCAGGGTCTGTTGTATATTCTACAACTTCATCTTCATCATATATTGATGTTGACATTATTGGATTCCCCAGTTCTTTAACAATTTCTAATGCAATATTATTATCAGGGATACGTATTCCTACTGATTTTTTTTTGCTTTGAAATAATTTAGGTACTTTATTATTTGCATTAAGGATAAAAGTAAATGGTCCGGGAAATGTTTTTTTCATTAATTTATAAGTTGATTTGCTAAGCTGTTTTGTATAATCAGATAAATTGCTTAAATCATAACATATAAAAGAGAAATTTGCTTTTGAGATATTTATACCTTTAATTTTAGCAATTTTTTCCACGGCCTTATGTTTAAAAATATCACAACCTAATCCATATACAGTATCAGTTGGATATATTATTATACCTCCGTCTTTCAAACATTCTACAACAGTTTCTATATGTCGTGGATTGGGGTCCTTGGGATGTATTTTTAATAACATTAATAAAAAGTTTTATGTTTATAATTTGAATTTTAATGCTTTATAACATATAAATTTATAAAAAAGGGTAAGTTACTTATATCGCACCGCTACAACCATTTTACCCTTGCTTCCTTCCAGACCTGGGGGAGTTAAACAGGAGCTAGTCGTATAAGACTTACCCTTTGCAAAAATAAACATAAAATTATAATCAACAATAAATTTTATCTTTTTTTAACAAAAATGTTTAAATTTATTATTTTTGCTAATCAATTTTGTGATTACTAAACTATAAAAACATCACAAATTTACAAATTTAAGACAAAAACATATTAAAAATATTCGTGTTTATTAGTGTATTCGTGGCTGTATTCATTTTCTATATAAAAAAAACAGCATATTAATATAGATGAGTATCTACTTAATTTTTAATAAAATTATGACCAAAGACAAAACACTTTTTTATAAATCAGCTCTTTATTATGGTCTGATGCTCGGACTTGTATTAATCTTATTTGATATTATATTATGGAGCACACACCTTAAAGAATCTACTATTATTCATAATTTAAGTTTAATAATTATTATAGCCGGAATTGTTATTGGAATTAAAAAATACAGAGATAAAATTAATAATGGAATAATATCTTACAGCAAAGCATTAGGACTTGGAACTCTTATAATTTTTATTACTTCTGTTGTTTTAGCTATTTATTATTATTTATTTTATACTGTTATTGATACTGAAGCAATAAGTAAAATTATTGAGTTGTCTGAAGAAAAAATGATTGAAACAGGTTTAGATGATGAGCAAATTGATATTACCTTAGAAATGACCAAAAAGTTTACAACTCCTTTTATGTTGTCAATAGGCACAATTTTTTCTGTTACTTTTTGGGGTTTTATATTCTCTCTTATCATTTCTTTGTTTTTAAAAAAAGAAAATAATCCTTTTAAAAATGATAATATACAAGTGATTGATTAAAAACATATTTGAATAACTAATATTAATATTAAAACTAATGGATATTTCTGTTGTAATTCCTTTGTTTGACGAAGAAAAATCGTTAAAAGAATTAACTGACTGGATTGTTAGAGTGATGAAATCAAATAATTTTTCTTACGAAATAATATTGGTTGATGATGGAAGTAATGATAATTCATGGAAAGAAATAGAAAAGATTACTGCAAATAATAGTAATATTAAAGGAATTAAATTTAGAAGAAATTATGGAAAGTCAGCTGCCCTGAATAAAGGATTTGAATATTCCCATGGTGATGTAGTAATTACTATGGATGCTGACTTACAAGACAGTCCTGATGAAATACCGGAATTATATGAAATGATTAAAGAGCAAGATTATGATTTGGTGTCAGGTTGGAAAAAGAAACGTTATGATTCTATCAATAAAACAATACCATCAAAATTTTTTAACTGGACATCAAGAAGAATGTCCGGAATAAAATTACATGACTTTAATTGTGGGTTAAAAGCATATAAAAATGAAGTTGTTAAAAATATAGAAGTATATGGAGAGATGCACAGATATATACCTATTATTGCTAAATGGGCAGGATTTACAAAAATAGGTGAAAAAATTGTTCAACATAAGAAGCGAAGATATGGCTCTACAAAATTTGGCATGGAAAGATTTATAAATGGATATTTAGACCTGTTATCTATCAATTTTGTGTCTAAATTTGGCATAAAACCCATGCATCTTTTTGGAACAATCGGAACATTAATGTTTGTTATAGGATTTTTATCTGCTGTTTGGCTTGGCGCTCAAAAGTTATATTGTATAAGTCATGATATTGAAGCAAAACTTCTAACTGACAGCCCTTATTTTTATATTGCATTAGTAGCAATGATAATAGGCACACAATTATTCCTTGCAGGTTTTCTGGCTGAAATGCTCTCAAAAAATTTACATGATAAGAGTAAATATTCAGTAGAAGATAAAATAGGAATAGATAATAAATAATATAGTAACTATTCAAGTATAGGGAAATAAGGTATAGGGTATAAGGGAATAAGGAAATAAAGAAGCACAAAAAGATTTTATAACACTTGAAGCATGGTAAAAAGCAAGGTTATTGAAATTGTTCTTCTATAAAGAAGTTATTCGGCATCTTTGATAGAAGATGCTAAGGTAACTCTCAATAGTTATATTAAATTTGTTAAATCTCAAAAATAGATAGGGATATGAGGTATAAGGAAATAAGGAAATAAAGAATATTGAAATAAGGGCTGAGTGCGACTACTAT
>CAZOSY010000047.1:0-14807 GCA_964582565.1 uncultured Bacteroidales bacterium
AATATAAGAAAAAATTTATATGAACTTATATGCCTTATATATGGTAAAAGAAACAAAAAATTAACCATAAAAGACATAAAAGAAAATATAAGAAAAAATTTATATGAACTTATATGCCTTATATATGGTAAAAGAAACAGAAAATTAACCATAAAAGACATAAAAGAAAATATAAGAAAAAATTTATATGAACTTATATGCCTTATATGGTTATTGGCTAAATGGTTATACTTTGAACATAAATTAATAAAATAAATACAAACTAAGACCTGTCAGCTTCTTCGAACCCTGACAGGATATGAAAATTTAAAAATATAAACAAATGAAGGAAGCTCTTTATTTTAAAAATACAGATAATAATAAAATCAGATGTGATTTATGTCCGCATCATTGCGTTTTAAAGCAAGGAGATACCGGAATATGCAGGGTAAGAAAAAATATAAATTCCAAGTTGTTTTCTTTAAATTATGGAAAAATATGCTCTACTCACTTTGACCCTGTTGAAAAAAAACCATTATATCATTTTTTTCCGGGCAAAATAATATTATCACTGGGAAGTGTTGGCTGTAATTTACATTGCAAAAACTGTCAAAATTATGATATATCTCAATCATCAGTTGAAGAATATCCATATCTGAAAGAATATTCCGTCCAAGAAATAATTAATATGGCAAAAAACAAAACCGATAATATAGGAATAGCATATACTTATAATGAGCCAATAGTATGGTATGAATATATGCTGCATATTGCAAAAGAGGCAAAAAAAGAAAATCTGAAAAACGTAATGGTTACAAACGGATATATAAACAAAGCACCATTGGAAGAATTAACTCATTATATTGATGCTTTTAGTGTTGATTTGAAAGGATGGACAGAAGAATTTTATAAAAAAATAACATCATCAAAGTTAGAGCCGGTAAAAGATACTTTAAAATTAATAAAAGAAAAAGGCAATCATCTTGAAATAACAAATCTTGTAATACCAACTTTAAATGACGCTGAAGAGCAATTTGAGGAAATGGTAATATGGATAGCCAGTGAGACAGGAAAAGATACTGTGCTGCATATATCACGATACTTCCCTGTGTATAAATTAAATATCAGAGCCACTCCTGTAGAAAAACTTTTAAAATTTTATAATATTGCAAAAAAACATCTTAGCCATGTTTATGTTGGAAATGTAATTATACCAAAAGCAGAAAATACTTATTGCAATAAATGCGGAAAATTACTTATTGAAAGACAAGCTTATACAGTAAATAATACAGGAATTGATAAAAACGGGAATTGTAAATATTGTGGGGATAAAATTGTGTTAATGTAAAACTAAATTGCTTTATGGTTATATGGCTTTATGGTTAAATTGTTAAACTGTTAAATTGTTAAATTGCTAAATTGCTAAATTGCTAAATTGTTAAATTGTTAAAATGGAAGATAATAAGAGATTTTTACAGTTAAATGATATTAAATCTTATAAAATTGCATTTAATTTGAGCAATTATGTATGGGATATTGTTATCAAATGGGACTGGTTTGCCAAAAAGCATGTTGGCGGTCAGTTCGTTGAGGCAGTTGATTCTGTTTCCGCAAATATTTCAGAAGGTTTTGGCAGGTATCATAAAAAAGATAAAATTAAGTTTTATCGTTACAGCCAAGGTTCAGTGAATCAGGCAGTTGCCTGATGATTGGAACGAAAAATCAAAAGTAAGAAAACTGCTTAAAGTTGAAGAATATCAACACATTTTTATTGAACTAAAAAAAATGCCAAAAGAGTTAAACCAGCTTATTAGTTACACAAACCAAAAATTAACAATTTAACAATTTAACAATTTAACAATAATTTTCAAAAAAAATATAAACAGATGAAGACAAGAGAACCCATTGTAGCAGGGAAATTTTATCCTGACGATAAAAAAAATATAATCGCTCTATTACGTTCTATTTATTTAAAGGAAAAGTCAAAAATCAATACCGGCTTATCAAAGAAAAAGATAATAGGCGGTGTTGTGCCTCATGCAGGATATGTGTTTTCTGCTTATGAAGCAATACATTTTTTTGATATAATTAAAAATTCCGATAGCAAATTTGATACTGTGTTTATAATAAATCCTAATCATACCGGCTATGGCAACGGAGAAATGGCTCTTGATAACAACGAATGCTGGGAAACACCATTAGGCAAAACAGAAATAGATAAAGATTTTTCAGAGATTTTAGACCTGCCTGTATCCGGCTTGGCACACAGATATGAACATTCAGGTGAAGTAATGCTCCCTCTTCTGCAATATTATCTGAATTATGAATTTAAAATTCTGCCTGTAACAATTTCAAATCAAAATTATGAAAATGCAAAAAAACTGGCAAAGAGCATTTACAATGCAAACAAAACATTAAACAAAAAAATTCTGATAATTGCTTCTTCCGACTTCTCTCATTATGTAGAACCGGAATTAGGTAAACATTTAGACAGTTTTGTATTAAAAGAAATACAAAACTTAAATTCAGAAGAAATATATAATGTTGTTTTGGAAAAAAACCTGTCTGTTTGTGGCTATGGACCAATAATGACTTTAATAGAATATTCCAAAATGGTTTCAGACAATACCAGGACCGAAATACTGAGGATGGGAAATTCAGGAGAGACATTGCCAAGTAAGGAAGTTGTTGATTATGTGTCAATATTGTTTTATGAGTAAAATAATAAATATTACAGCAGGTTGAATTTCGTTTTTAGCGGATAAACTGTTATTATTTACAAATATACATAATTGTAAAAGCATTATTCATTGTGTAAACAAGAACTCTTTCTAAATTGAGGATATATCCAACCTTGAACCAATAATTGTTTTCATTGATTTATGGATTACCGTTAAATATAACTAAAACATTTTATATATCACCAAATCTATATTTTTAAAATGTCTATGCTATGTTTAAAATTTAACCCCAAAATTAGCATAAATAAAAGGCACATCAGGATAATTTTGGTATCTGAAATTTAAAGATGTGAAAAGATTTTTTTCCGGTTCATACTGGAAGCCCACAATATAATATTGCTTGTCATTGATATATTTTCTGGTTTTTAGTTCAGGATACAAATTCCCATAATCAACTCTGGCTAAGACCTTTAATTTTGAATTTAATGTATAATAAGAATATAATGAAAATCCATAAATTTGGTCAGCTTTTACAAATTTGTAATTATCTATGCCGCTAAATTCCATGCCGAGCATAAATTTTTTGGTTTTATAACCTGTAAAGCATGAAACAAGCATTTTATCGCCGACATATCTGGTATTTGATATTGTTTCATAGTCAATATATAATTTAAATATTATATTTTTAATTGGGAAAATTTCCAGATTTACTGCATATAAAAAATTTGCATCATTATCCTGATAAGAAAAAGGACCTTCGCCATTTGAGATTGTCATACTGTATTTTAGTTCATTTTTAAAATTATAAGTCAGTCGGGCACCAAAATCAGCAGGCATTCCATATCTGTATCTTTCCTGATAAGTTGTTGCAATATATCTGAATCCCCAAAATTTATCCTGAACAGTCAGATATTGCTGATTTAACAACTGTCCCACAGATAGTTCCAAAGCATCTGTGATTTTCCATTCTATTGCTCCCATTTTAAGGAATGCAGTATATTTGCTTCCTTCAAAATAAGTTACATTTAAGATGTTATTAGCAGAGTCGGTAACTGTTATATTATTAGTTGTCCTTGTTACATCATATATTAAAGTTGCTTTTATTTTGTCAGAAAATTTATGAGTAAATCCTAAAAGTCCTGTTGAAAATTCAAAAGCTGCTTTTGGTTTTAAATTATCATTAAAAGCATAATAAAAATCTGTATATATGTTTCCAAATATCACAGATTTTTTAGCCGGTTTATCTTTGTTTTGTGCCTGTTTTGTAACTGGCTTATTTTGTGCTGTTAATATTAATGATGAAAGAAAGAAAATAAGAAATAATTCAATTTTTTTCATTTTAAATAAGTATTAATTTGATTGCAAATGTATTGAAAAAATTATTTTATACTATCATAAATTAAAATTACATTAAACCAATGTGGTAAATCATATCAGTCAGTCATGTTCGGCTACCAAGTATTTCAACTTTTTTTATTACCACTGTCCCATATATTTTAAAAAATTATAAAAAAAATATTACTTTTGTCCGCCTAATACAAATAAAAATACATAAATATTAAAAGTATGGCTACAAAAATTGTTGTAATAGCCCTTTATGCACTGATGATAATCATAGTTGGTATCATAGGAATGAGAAAAACAAAGTCCTTTTCTGACTTTTTTCTTGGCGGAGGCAATGTTGGTCCGTGGATGACAGCATTTTCTTACGGAACAGCATATTTTTCAGCAGTATTATTTATTGGCTTTGCCGGTAAGATAGGATGGGGATTTGGATATTCAGGTTTATGGATTGCCTTGTTTAATGCAATAATCGGAGTGTTGCTGGTATGGGGATTGTTAGGATGGAAAATAAAAAAAATGTCAACAGAATATAATGTAGCAACAATAAATGAATTTTTAGAAAAGAGATATCAAAGTAAATTTTTAAAATTAATTGGCTCAATAGTAATCTTTGTTTTTTTGATTCCGTATTCAGCTGCTGTTTTTATGGGATTATCTTATCTGTTTACAGTAAATTTTGGGATTGAATACTGGATGGCATTGCTCTTTATAGGCATTTTTACTGCCACATATATTATAATGGGCGGATATAAATCAATGGCATTGATTGATATGATATTTGGAATAATTATGACCGTAGTAGTTATTATACTTTTTATAAGTACAGTAGATAAAGGTGAAGGCATCTCAAATATTACTTCTTCGTTAGCTTTAATAAATAAAAAACTAACTTCTGCGGTTGGTCCTCCGGGATTTTGGCCATTATTTTCTCTTGTATTTTTAACCAGTGTAGCGCCTCTTGCTATGCCTCAACTGGTTCAGAAATTTTATGCAATAAAAGATAAAAGAGCTGTTAGAACAGGTACTATTGCTTCTACTGTTTTTGCTCTTTTAATAGGTGGTGTAGCTTACTTTCTTGGCTCAACAACACGAATTTTTCTCTCGCCTGAAACTTCACCGGTTGCTTTTGAAAACGGAAGACCAATATTTGACAGGTTAATGCCTGAGCTACTGACAAATGTTATCCCTGATTCATTGTCTGTATTGGTGCTTTTGCTTATTTTGGCAGCTTCTATGTCAACTCTTGCATCACTTGTGTTAGTTTCAAGTTCTTCTTTTGCCAAGGACTTTTATGCCGGATTTATTAAAAAAAATATTACAGATAAAAAATTAACTATGCTAATGAGAATAATGAGTGGTGTATTTGTCATTTTTGCTGTTCTTCTTGCATATATTAAATTTGATGTAATAGTTGAGATACTTGGCATTTCATGGGGTGCAATAGGTTCGTTTTTCTTAGGACCTTTTGTATGGGGATTACTTAGTAAACGGGTAAACCGTTTTGGCAGTATTTCATCTGCTTTGTTGGGCTTGGGAGTTTGTCTTACGCTCTACTTTTTAGGTTTATATATAAATATTCATCCTAAACCATGGTATTATACATCGCCCGGTGCAGGAACTATTGGTATGATCGTTTCATTAGTTGTAAATCCTGTTTTTAGCCTGCTTTGCAAAGAAAAATCCTTAAATCAGTTAAATTCATAAAAACTATATTCTCATTTTTATTTCATAGTTTTATTCATAATGCTCTCATTCCTCATCTATTAGTCAGTGTATAGGACAATAGTGTTTAATTATATAATAATATTTTTTTTACTTTAATAAAATCAGTAGTTTGAATTTTTACAAAATACATTCCTTTTGGCTCGTCTTTTAAATTGATTATTGTTGATTGATTATTGATTATTGAATATTGTTTAATAATTTGTCCGTAAACATTAATTACTTCTATTTTCTGAATATTTTTCCCTTTAATAGTAGATATTCCTGTTGTTGGGTTTGGATAAATCAAAATATCATTAAATTTATTATTATCAGATTCATTTTCTTTTATTGTTGCTGAATAATCTTTTAGAGGAAGAATAATATTTGAATGATAAATGCTGTTAAGATAAACTGTATTTGTAGCGATAAGAGGATTGACAAGTGTATCACCGTTATGATTTGGATACATATTGCCTCCGGTATTCATATTTCGGTTATACTTTGGATAATTTGACGAAGTAACATCTATTCTTATTTTGTGCCCTGCGGGAAACGTAATTGCAGTGTTTGGCAATTCAATTGTTATCGGATATACTTGACAGGGAACCATCATAGCAGTATCAGTTACTCTATATCCATTACGAAATCTCATTCTTTGAATACCGTCTGATAAAATCATTGACCTTTCGTCAGGATAAACATCTGTTAATCGGACAGAGAAATCAGTATCATACCTATCGGAAGAAACATACAGATTTATTTTTACATTGCCTTTCATTACAACATCTTGTGTTAAAACAGGTGTTGAAAACATTAAAATATCATTTCTGTTTTCTACCATACAACTTTGGTCAAACGGACCCTGCAACAGGTCAAATCTCAAAGTAGAACCGCCCCAGGTAGGTGACGGGTCTTCGGGATTATATAAATAAGAAAGTTCATCGGTAGTGTTTACAGGCATATTATTATCAATAGTTGAATCAGCATGTAAATAAAAAGAAACAGTATTAATAATTTTGTTTTCATATTTAATTTATTTTTACAAATAAATTTAGTTATCTTTTTTATTACTTATTAATAATCAAAGCATTTACCGGTATTGTTTTATTAATTATTGGATAATTGAAAACAATGGCTCTGACTTTTTCATTATCACCAATTATAATTTGCTCTACTGCTTCACCATTTGTTAATAATAGCTGACCATCAATAGAAATTATTAAAAAATTGTTCTTGTCTGTTAGTTTAATTTTTTCTCCGCTACCATTCCATTCTCTGTAATATGCGATTGTTTCGTTTGGTTTAATAAATGCTAAAATCTTATTGTTATATTTATTTATCAAATCAATTTTATCAATTACTGTATCAGGGAGCATTCTTTCCTCATCAATTACTTCACGATATGGATTTTTATAAATTCCCCATTGATTAGGGTAAATGATTTTCCAATAATCCGAAAGGTCAATTCTAACAGTTTTGTTACTTATGTTTTTAATTTCAACCTTTATTAGAAAGTTTTTATTCTTTGGTATATGAAAAATTGTTTTTTCAACATAAATATTGACCAATTCTCCTTTACAAATTAATTGTTTAGATGTTGGGTTTTTATTCGTAGTTTTTCTTGTGTAATAGTGTTTGACCAAATAATATTTTTTATCTTTTCTTGTTCGTCAAATTTATGAGGGAGGGTTTTTTTTACTTTTAATAAGCTTAATCCTATTTTAAACTTTAATTTAGACGTGCCTGTTTTTTGTTTTATTACAAGTTTTATTTCCTTGTCAACGCTTTTATGTGGCAGAAGCGTTAGCATAATTTGACCGTTTTTCGTACAAATTACCTGTTCAACACTCATCTTGTCATTGTCAACATAGTAAAATTCCTGCCAAGAGCATGACATACTCAAATACTTCAAAGTATCATTGGTATTATTTGTCAAAGTTGTTGGAACTAATAAATATGTTTGATTACCTACCTTTTCGTATTTACCTTGTTTAATTGTTAAAATATATTTTGATGTGTCATTTGATAAATAACTTGTTAAACCTTGTCCAAATACTGAAACAGTTATGGTTGCAGCGAATAAAATTGTTAAAAGTTTTTTCATCGTTGTTGTTTTAAAATCCTGATTAAAGTTACACATTTAGTTTATTACCATTATAATGTAATTAGACATTTTTATATTATTTATTTTTTCTTTATCAGATATGATAATTTATTAATAATTGATTTTATTTCTTGTTTATTAGTTTCTGTATCATTCATCACTTTAATCAACTGGTATTTTCCTTCTGTTTTAGTATCTTGAAGTATTAGTATATAAGTGCTGTCTTTTTGAATAGCTTGCTCATTTGCAGATACAATTGTTTTATAATCGTATTCAAATTCATTGTCAATAATTCCCGAAATAATTTCTGTTATTTCAAATTTATGATAGTAATAAAAAATTTCAACGATTATTTGTCCGGGTCCTATTGGTTTTTCTATTGCTATACATTTTACAACTATTGGGGTTTGACAAATCTGTAAAACTTTAGTTATTTTACTAAGTTTTTTTCTTTGTTGTTTTCTTTTTAGCAGGTGTTTTTTTCTTCTTATTATCTGGTGCTTTTTTATCAGTGCTTTTCTTTACTGTTTTCTTTTTAGCAACAGATTTTTTTATAGTTTCCTTTTTATCAGATACCTGTTTTACAGTTTTTTCCTTATCTGTTTTCTTCTTAGCAGGTGCTTTTTCAGAAACTTTTTTTTCTGCTATATCTTTCTTTTTGGCAAGTGTCTCTTTTACTATTTCTTTTTTAGCAATTTTTTCTGTCTGCTTTGGACTGATTATTTTTTTTTCTGCTATCTTTTTGTCTAACACCTCAGTTTTTTGTTCTAATACCTTGGTTTTTTGTTTTAAATCTTTTTCTATGCTGACTTCATTAGCAGAAACAGAGGAATATTTCTTATTGTTTTTTTTTCTTTTTCTTTTGACACCATAAGATTTGTTATTAATTTTTCCTCTTTTTGTTTTTATATCTCCTTTTCCCATAATATAAATATTTTAATTAAAATGTAAAAGTATATATTTTTTTTATCTTACATAAAAAATCATATAAAAAATTTAATTAAATATTTTTTTTTAAATTTTGTTCTAACAAATTTGAGCTTTTTATAGAACTTTTAGCCCATTTTAATTTAATATCTATAATTTCTTTTTTTGTAAGTTTCCAGTTTATATCTGATTTCCTTATCTTTTCTGTTAAACAAAACAAAGTTAAAGCAACAGATACTGACAAATTAAAACTTTCAGTAAAACCATACATAGGAATTTTGACAAACATATCTGCATTTTCTTTAATAGTATTTGATATTCCTTGTAATTCATTTCCAAATACAATAGCTGTTTTTTTATTTATCTGTAAATCTTCAATACTACAATTGTTTGTATATGGTGTAGTTGCAACTATTTTATATCCTTTATCTTTCAATGATAACAGGCATTCTTTAGTATTATTATATTTTATAATATCTATCCATTTTGATGACCCCAAAGCAATATTGGGATTTGTCTTATATTTTTCTTTGTCTTCAATAATATGAACATCCTGAATACCAAAACAATCACATGTTCGTAAAACAGCGCTTGTGTTATGAGATTTATACATATTTTCTAAAACTACAGTAATATATCGCATACGATTTTGTATTATATCATCAAATTTTTTCTTTCTATTATCAGTAATAAAAGTTGTTAAATAGTCATATAATTTTTCTTTGTTTTTCATATCTGCTATTAAAGATTATTATTTATTTTAACAATAACATTATTTTAATACAAATTTAGCAATAAAATTTATATTGTATATAATTTTTATGTAAATTTGCTTATTTAAAAATAAGGGCTTGTAAAGAAATAAAGTATACAGAATTGACGAAGTTATTTTGTTCTTTTTCAAGGCACATAATTTGCGAATAGCACAGCTATTTAAGGATTTTGTAACGAAGAAAAAGGGCAAAAGAACGAGTCAAAATGAATAGGTTATTTTTTCACAAACCCTAAATAAGCGAAAGTAGCTCAGTTGGTAGAGCATCAGCTTCCCAAGCTGAGGGTCGCGGGTTCGAATCCCGTCTCTCGCTCTTAAAAAAATATTATAATATTTTTCTTTTTTTAGTGAAACAAAAAAATAATTTATATAAAAAAGATAAAGATACAAACATTGAAACAGTATTATCAAAAGCACAGTCATACTGTGCCTATCAGGAAAGATGTAAACAGGAAATAAAAAATAAACTTCTGAATTATAATTTATCTTCTGAAAACAATAAACTTATTATCAAAAAACTTGCAGATGATAATTTTATTAATGAAAAACGTTATGCAAATACTTTTGTAAGTGGCAAATTCAGAATCAAAAAATGGGGAAAACAAAAAATTAAATATGAATTAAAAAAAAAAGAAATCCCTGTTACATATATTAATGAAGCCCTGTCAAAAATAGATGATACAGAATATTTAAAAACTCTTAAATATATTTTGAACAAAAAACAAAAATTACTTAAAAATACTGATAAATGTAAATTGAAAAACAAATTAGCAGCTTATGCTATGTCTAAAGGATTTGAGTTAGAACTGATATGGAATATATTGAAAAAAAATTATTAATAATTATCAGGATAAAACATCTATAACAAAAAACAGTTTAGAGTTTGAATTTGATAACAGGAAAATTGATACTGGAAAATTATAAATTACGAGTTATGTGCTTTGAATATTGAACCTTAACTTTAATTTTGAACTTATAACTACTTAATTATGAACTAATTACATAAATACAAACAAATGAGAATTTTTACCACACTTTTACTTGCTTTAATATCTTTAAATTTATTTGCACAAGATACAATAAAAATAATGCAATATAATCTGTTAAATTATGGAAACACAACGAGTTGGTGCACTACTGAAAATAATAATATGAATGATAAAGACATTTATCTGAAAACTATTATCAATTATGTTAAACCCGACATCTTTACTGTAAATGAAATGGCAGGAAACACTTATGTTATACAACGACTTATGGACAGCACTCTTAATGTTAATGGCATTGATTATTATAAAAAAGCCAATTATACCGGTTCTTATCTTGTAAATATGCTGTATTATAATTCAGAAAAACTAATCCTTGAGTCACAGGATTTTATAAATACAACACCAAGAATTATTGATATTTATAAATTATACTATAACTCTCCGGATTTAAGTACTATGAACGATACTGCATTTATATTCTGTATTGTAGCCCATCTTAAAGCAGGCACAGGCACTTCTGAACAAAATGAAAGAGCTAATTCTACTAATATGGTGATGAATTATCTTGACAGTATCAATACTCCAGGAAATTACTTTTTTATGGGAGACCTGAATGTTTATACCAGTTCTGAAAATGCTTTTCAAAATCTAATAAATTTTTCCAATTCTCAAATCTGTTTTAATGACCCGATAAACGAAATTGGCTCATGGCATGATAATTCTTCTTATTCCAGTTATCATACACAATCAACACATACAACATCGGGATGTGCTTCATCAGGAGGAATGGATGACAGATTTGACTTTATACTTATTTCAAATAATATCTTAAATGGAACAGATAAAGTTAAATACATTGCAAATACATATAAAGCATTAGGACAAGATGGGCAACGACTTAATCAAACTATAAACAACCCGACAAACAACAGCATACCATCAAATATTGCAGATGCACTCTATGGAATGTCTGACCATATTCCTGTAATATTAAATCTGAAAATAGAACAAACACCAGCCATAATTAACAATATACACAACAACAAAAAAATTGAGATAATCATTCAAAATCCTGTAAAAGATAAGCTAAATATATATCTTGAATTAAACAAAAAATCAAAAATAAATATACGGATATTATCTTTGTCTGGACAAGTATTAATAAAAAAACAAATTAATAATATATCTAAATATGTATACTTCTCAATACCTTTAAACAATATAAAAACCGGTATGTATATATTAAAAATAACTGATAAATATCATAATCAAATAATAAAAAAGTTTATAAAAATGTAACTATTTATTTTAAATTTGTCATTAATTGTCAATAATTAACTCTGTTGAATAGCTTCGTGCCATAGAGATATGCCTTACGTGGCAGACAGTTATAAATTAAAACATAAAATATATTTTAAATTATGAAAGAACAAAAAAATGAAGATTTAATTTCACAAAGAATTGCAGAAAAATCAGGAATAAAACAAATAGTATATAAAAATACTTATGATACATTTCAGGATGTAAAAAAAATTTCGAAAAAAATCATATTAGATATAAGAAGAAAAAACTCTAAAAAAAATCATAAAATAGCAATTGAATATAAAGATAGGGGAGAATTTTCATCAGAAATGAAAATAGCAGGCGACCTGTTAATAATGACTATGCATTCAAATGTATTTGAATTTTCAAAACATCACGAAATAATGAAAACTTCTTATGTTAAAGAAGACCCTTTACGTTCATACTGCGGAATTATACATATCTATAATTTTTTATCCGACTCCTTTAAATACAACCGCCTTGATGATGTAGGATATCTCATAGCAAGAATATTTATTAATAAAGAATTTCACTACTTTGTAGAAGGAAAAAGACAAATAGGATTCCTGTATAACGACTTTATAAATAAAATTATTGACAAAGATGCTATAAAAAAAATTGTTGAATCAGCTATACTTTACTGCCTTGACTTTGACCTTTTAACACCTTCTTATGACGATGTTAAAGAGGTATCTGTTAATGAAATGACATTAAATATTCTTAATATGAAATTTAAAACAGGTAAACGATTAGGATTTAAATTCCAGCTAGACCACGAAAAAAAAATAATTTAAACATATAGAAGTTTTCAGTTTCCAGTTTCCAGTTTCCAGTTTAGAGTTAAAAAAATATTTAGTCATTTAACAGTTTAACAATTCTTAAGTTCTGATGAAATTCCACAAAATTACACCTGATATCATTGAAAAAGTAACAAAAATAATAGGATATAACTATGTTTTAACAAATAAATCTCAAATTGAAAACTATTCACACGACGAAACAGAAAAACTTGTATTTTTTCCAGAAGTTGTCTTACTACCAAAGACCCCAAAAGAAATATCAGAGATATTAAAACTATGCAATAAAGAACTAATACCTGTAACGCCAAGAGGATTTGGGACAGGACTTAGCGGCGGAGCACTTCCGGTATGTAAAGGATTTCTGCTCTCAATGGAACGATTTGATAAAATAATTAATATTGATAAAAAAAATTTACAGGCAACTGTTGAACCGGGAGTGATAACAGAAACATTTCAGAAAAAAGTAATAAAACAAGGGCTGTTTTATCCACCGGACCCTGCAAGTAAACAAGATTGCTCTATAGGAGGTAATATAGCTGAAAACTCAGGTGGTCCTAAAGCTGTTAAATATGGCGTAACAAAAGATTATGTGCTAAATCTTGAAATAGTACTGCCAACAGGCGAAATTGTATGGACAGGCGCTAACACCCTGAAAAATTCAACAGGATATAACATAACTCAACTAATGATTGGTAGCGAAGGAACTTTGGGTATAATTACTAAAATAGTATTCAGATTAATTCCTTTTCCAAAACATTCTCTGATAATGCTCGTGCCTTTTTACTCTGCCCAGGAATCATGCAAAGCAGTATCCAAGGTCTTTAGAGCAGGAATAACACCTTCGGCAATGGAATTTATGGAACGCGACGCTATTATTGAAACTATTAAAAATATTAAAGACATTAATATATCTATTAAAGATGATATTCAGTCACATCTGCTAATAGAAGTGGATGGAGACAACTTAAAAACGTTAAAAAAACAAAGAGATAAAATATATGAAGTAATGCAAAATTTTAACTGCGATAAAATACTCTTTGCTGACAGTGAAAAAGAAAAGGAAAATTTAATGTATTTAAGAGCAAATGTAGGAAAAGCAGTTAAATCATACTCAACATACAAAGAAGAAGATACTGTGGTGCCTCGTGCACATTTGCCCGCTTTGCTCAAAGGCATTAAAAAAACAGGAAAAAAATATGGTTTTAAATCTATTTGCTATGGACACGCAGGAGACGGAAACTTACACGTAAACATTATAAAAGAAGGTATGTCTGACTATGACTGGGACAATAAACTTAAATATGGTATAAAAGAGATTTTTGAATTATGTAAAAAATTAGGAGGAACTATTTCAGGAGAACATGGAATAGGTTATACCCAAAAACAATACATAAATATTGTTTTTCCCGAAAAACTAATTGAAATACAAAAAAATATTAAAAAACTCTTTGACCCTAACAATATACTAAACCCTAAAAAAATATTTCCTTAATTAGCGTTTGTCCATAATCTCCGATTTCTTCGTTATGCTTGTCTTTCAAATCAGTCATTTACAAAAATAAACTCCTGATTTTTAATACTGCGCAATCCTCAAACTCTAACATTCTGAACTAAACACTTACTTTATAGATAAACACTAATTAATTTATGATTATTATAGGCATCATAGACATTTATTTGAAAATAAAATTTTATCTTTGTAAATTATTAATCAGCTGGCGCAAGTTTGTAACTTGTGCCTAATAAACAAACAGTCATCAGTCGGGCGCCTGACCGAACTGCCTGATGAAACTTGACAATTATAAATATAAACAGGACAAATAATAGGATATTTGACCACTTTACTTGCCTTTTTAGAAGCTAAAGCGGACAAGTTGTCCGAGTATAAAAAAGTTCTCATCAATATAAGAAAATGAGTGGAAAAATTTCAAACTATAAAAAAATAAAGGTAATTTTGCAATATGAATACAAAACATAAAGTGATATTTGGGAACTGTATGAGTATGGCAGAATTGTCAGAGCAAAGTATTCATTTTATAGTTACTTCACCTCCTTATTTTAACGCACCGTTTGATTACAAAGGACTTTTTGAAAATTATGACCAATATCTCGGCGTAATTAGAAGAATAGCAAAAGAAGCATACAGAGTTCTACAAGACGGAAGAATTTTTGCATTAAATATTG
>CAZOSY010000048.1:0-14680 GCA_964582565.1 uncultured Bacteroidales bacterium
GTATTAATATATACATTTGTTTATATTTGCATTATGAAACCCGAAAGTTTAGTATCTTATATTAATTCTGACAAAAATACATAAAAACCGTAAATATATTATCAACGGCTTAAATTAAAAATATTAAACTTATGAAATATTCACAAATAAATAAAGACCTCTTTATCAGAAACAGAGCAAAATTAGTTAAAAAGTTGAGGGCTAATTCATTAGCTATTGTTAATTCAAACGATGAGATGCCAAGAAACGGAGATCAAAATTTTCCTTTCCGACAAAATTCAGATATGTTTTATCTCACAGGTCTTGACCAGGAAGAATGTATCCTTTGTATCTTCCCTGACTATCCTGTTAAAAAATATCGTGAAATAGTATTTACAAAAAAAACAAGTAAACTTATGGCAACCTGGTATGGTCATAAATATACAAAACAGGAAGTTAGTAAGATATCAGGAGTTAGGACTGTTATGTGGCTTGATGAATTTAATGCCTTATTTGCTGAATTAATGTCAAAAGCAGATTTTGTTTATCTTAATCTTAATGAAAACATACGATTTTCATCAGAAATAATTTACCGCGATTTAAGATTTGCAAGAAAGATAAAACAGGACTTTCCTTGTCATAAATACGAACGTCTTGCTCCTGTCTTAACTGATTTGAGAGTGGTAAAGGAAACTGAAGAAATAGAACTAATACAAAAAGCATGTAATATTACAAATAAGGCATTTCATAGAGTTTTAAAATTTGTGAAACCGGATGTTATGGAATATGAGGTAGAATCTGAAATAACTTATGAATATCTTAAAAATGGAGCAAGCGGACATGCTTATTTGCCAATAATAGCATCAGGAGAAAATGCCTGTATTTTACATTATAGCGAAAATGATAAACAATGTAAAGATGGAGACCTTTTATTAATGGATTTTGGCGCAGAATATGCTAATTATGCAGCTGATTGCACAAGAACAATACCTGTTAATGGCAAATTTACTCCACGTCAGGCAGATTGCTATAATGCTGTTTTAAGAATACAAAAAAAAGCCATTGAAATGCTTGTGCCAGGCAATACATTAGAAAAATGCCAGAAGCAGGTCTGTAAACTAATGGAAAAAGAAATGATTGACTTAGGTTTATTTACAAAAGAAGATGTGAAAAATCAGGACCCTGATAATCCTTTGTTTTTTAAATATTATATGCATGGCACCTCGCATTTTATGGGTTTAGATGTTCATGATTTAGGAAGTAAACAACAGCTCTTACAAAAAGGTATGATACTTAGCTGTGAACCTGGAATATATATACCTGAAGAAAATATTGGAATACGTATTGAAAATGATATTGTTGTTAATGACAAACCTGTTGACTTAATGAAAAATATAGCTCGTGAAGTTGATGAAATTGAAAATTTAATGGCAAAATAAATATGATTTTGAAATACAAAAAATCTATTGTATTAATTACTTGTATAGATTGAAAGAAATTTATAATGAAAAGACAAAAAAATATTCCTTTTTTTGGTATAGACAGAATTTACAAAAAACATTCAAAAGATATAATAAATACTGTTGATACAGTATATTCCAAAGGAAAAATTTTAATGGGTCCTGACATTAAAATTTTTGAAGAAAAAATCAGTAAGTTATGCAACAGAAAATATGCAGTCGCTGTTAATAACTGCACTGATGCTTTATATTTTGCTCTGTTAAGTGCAGGAATAGGCAAAAATGATGAGGTTTTGGTTACAGGTTTTTCATATATAGCTTCTGTAACTCCGATATTAAGAGTAGGAGCCATACCTGTTTTTGTTGATATAGAGCCGGATTATTATATGATGAACCTGTCAGACCTTGAAAATAAAATTACTCCAAAAACAAAAGCTATACTTGCTGTTCATCTTTTCGGACAAATGCTGGCTGTTGACAGATTGGAAAAAATTGCCAAAAAAAATAATCTTGTCTTAATAGAAGATGCCGCACAATCACAGGGAAGTAAAAACAAAAATAAAATAGCCGGAAGTATAGGCATAACAAGTTGCTTAAGCTTTGACCCCACAAAAATAATTGGAGCATTCGGCACAGCAGGAACATTATTAACCGACAATAAAACTGTATATAATAAAGTTAAAAAATTAAGATATCATGGTAAAAATTTTGATACAGGGGAAATAGAAATATTAGGATACAACAGCCATATAACAACATTACAGGCAGCATTGATAAATTTACAGTTAAACAATCTTGCTCAACTAATAAACAAAAGAAATAACATAGCAAATATATATAATGAAGAATTAAGTAATATTAAGGAGATAGAAACACCTAAAATTTATAAAGAAAATAATCATACATATCATAAATATGTTATTAAAGCAGAAAACAGAAATGGCTTAAAAAAATATTTAGATGACAATAATATTAAGACCATGACACATTATGAAAAAGCTTTGTTTGAACATCCTTTGTTTAAAAACTATCAATACAGAGCTGAAAATTTGCCGGTAATTAATAGTATCAAAAACAAAGTGCTTTCTTTACCAATTTATCCTGAATTGCATGATAAAGAAATTAAATACTTATGCAAAAAGATTAAGAAATATTTTCAGAAATAGAATTTATCTTGTTCTAAAAAATGTATTAAAGATAACGATTGAGCTATGCGTAGTGCGGGATTTTATTGTAATTAATTTTCAATTTACTACTAATTTCCATTACTTGCATAATCTTCCAAATTAGCACTTAAACCCACATTACATATAGGTTTTGTTAGGCTCTGTTTTTAAAATAACATATTGCTAACTTCTGTTTTTATATTTTTCAATCTTTTTTTTGCTATTTCAAAATAATCTTTTTCCAATTCATACCCAACAAAATTACGTTTCAATTTTAAACAAGCAATTCCTGTGCTTCCACTTCCCATAAAAGGGTCTAAAACTGTTTGTCCTTCAAATGAAACTAATTTGACCAAATGCTCCATCAGGGCTACAGGTTTTAAAGTTGGATGAAAATTAAAATTTTCTTTTTTTTGTCTAACCTTTGGTATTAAAAAGAATTTATCAAAGCCGTCATTAAATTCTTCTGTTCTTAATATATTTGAAGCCACTCTACCTTTAGGATGAGGATTATGTCCTACAGTCTTTTCACCATTTGCGTATGAAATTCTTGTTTCTTCAATATTTAATGATCCCGTAGAATACTTAATTATATTTTGTGCAACATTTAATTTTTTTTCAATGGGTTTTTGAATTAAAATAATTGGTTCATAAGAAGGTTTTAATCCTAATCCAAAACCTTGATATTTTTTGCCCAATTCCGAAGCAGGCTCATATTTTAATTTTTCTTTGCTAGTATAGTAATTATCTGCACCGTTTTTTTTGTAACCTTGTACATATTTGTATTTCCCAACCACTTTACTTTCAATGCCTAATTCTTTATCAATATCCAAAGCAACATCTCTGCTTTTTGGCATACCATTTAAATATGACCAAAATAAGACATCTTTAATGATAAATCCACTATCTTCCAAATCTACCATCAATCTGTGCATCAAACGTATGGAAGAAAAAACCAAACCAAAAGCACCTGGTTTTAAAACCCTCAAACTATCTTCCCAAATCTGTCTTTTGGGCAAATCTTTATCCCAGTAATGATTTTGATATGAAATGCCATAAGGTGGGTCGGTGGCAATTGCATCGATTGAATTATCAGAAAGTTCTTGCAGTCCATAACAAGATTTATTATATATTTTAAATTCTGACATCTTTGGGTCTTTTTAGATCAGTTAATGTTAGAATGCTTTCAAAAGAGGATTTGTAATTTACTAAAAGTTTATAAACAAAATGTTTTGTTTTATCTGGTGGAATAACAACACTAAATCCCCACTCTTTAATCATTTTTGTAATGTCTATATTTTGTGTTGAACGAGTGCTTGTATTTGCTACTGCTCTAACTCTTTTCAACAAATATTTTCCTAATTCAATATGTTGACCAAAAACTATAAATTGTAAATCACTTGCACCTTTCCAAATGCCAACAGTTGTATATAACCTTTTATCAGAAAATGCTTTAGCTTTTTCTTTATTAGTATCATTCCAAGTTCCACCTAAACGATTTGAAAATATGCTACATTGTTTTGCTTCTAAAAATTTTCTTTTTTTACTACTTTTAGCATCAAATCCGTGTTTTTCAAAATTTAGTAAATCAAAACCTAAATAATTTGCAACTATTGCATCTCTAATTTCATTAATTGTTGTATCAGTATCATAATTATCAAATTCCTCTTGAAATTTCGTTAATTCCTCAAGAGCAAAAATACCTTTTGTTCTAAATGATGGCGGAATTGGTCTATAGTCTCCTTTTTTAAAAATATTCATTGTATTTTTTTTGCAAAAATATTAAAAAATTTTAAGCTTTTCATTTTATGTCAATGTTTTATTCAAATAGAGCCTAACGTAATAGTGTTTTAAGCGAAATTCAAAGATACGTAAAAAAATTGACATAAAGTAAATAATCATTAAAAAAAAATTGATTAAAGGCAAAAAACTGAATACTGAAACAAGTTCAGCACAGGATTTTGTTTAAAACATAGTTGGACTGAACCGCGGTTGGAAAAATCTATAGGTATTCTATAAATTGTTTTTATGTTTGAAGTTGGATTTTTTAACATTTTATTCAAAAATTTTGTTACGAAAAAAAAAGAACAAAATAACTTCGTCAATTCTGTATACTTTATTTCTTCACAAGCCCTTAAAAAGATTTGCTGTTATTTATTTTTTAAGCAAAATAATCAACGTTTCATTATCTTTTTCTGTCCTGATTTAAAGTAAATTATATATCCTCTGTTTAGCCAGTGTTCAGGGTTGTCAGTAATATCCAAAACAAATAATGTGTTAGGTTTTTCCTGAATGGGCTTAAAGTAAATAAATTCATTGTCTGTCTCTTTATTTTGTTCAATAATCTGATATCTGCGGGTCATTTGTTTGTCAAAATTCCTTGCTTTATTATAAAAAATATCCATTGCAGCTCCATATCCATTCCTTGTAAAAGAGATGTCTAACCAGATAATGAGAACAAATATTAGTTTTATTGTATTATTTAAAGAAAAATTGATATTTGCTTTATTTTTAAAATAGTTTATCCAAACAGTTAAGTTTATAAACCACAGGATAATAAAGAAAAAATAAGCAGTGTTAACGGTTCTGTGTTGTCCTAATATTCCTGTGGACCAATATGCAGGAAAAACACAAACAAAAATTATAAGCAATAAAAATGCAGAAGATAATAATGGTGTTAAATAAAATGAATTGGAAAACAAAGTTGCTTTCTTTGATAACTTGTTACTCAAAGGAATATATAAAACAGATGATAACAGGATTGCTGCTGATGAAATCCATTTAATTGAGAACCTTAATGTCTGTAAACCGGTATATTGTAATGAATAAAAAAGATTGTGATTTTCAGTAAAATAAACTCCTCTCACATGATTTCCCGGAGCAAAAAATACTATACATGAAAAAAGAACAGTAAAAATCAGGTATATAAGAACTGTTTTTCTATTATGATGCTTATTCTGATATGAAATAAAAAACAAGACAAGCATAAAACAAAATATTATGAGCATAATCACTTCATTAAATCCTATTACTATAAATAATAACAGAATGGTTATTATTAGGTGAAAGACCTTGTTTAAAAGATACTTTTTTTTCAAAAAATTAATAAAAGAGATAAGAAATAAAAGGGCAAAAATATTGGCTAACTGATAAGTAACTGCTCCTGTGAACCAGTAAAAACCTTCTGCAATGTCAGGCATTTGAAAAATATACAACAGGGAAATAAGTAAACTATATAGCCATAAATCAATATTTGTTAATAAATTGTTTGTTATTGTTTTTAAAAAGAAATAGAAACCAACGATTGTCAGTAAAATAATGACAACAGGTATAATCTTATATATATATAAATATTCAAAACCAAAGGCCAAAGGATTTATCAGCACAAATATATTTGATATATATCTTCCATTCCACGATAAATATTCGTTTATTAAGGAATTAAAAATGTTTTCTGTATTTCCTTTATATGCGTATGTAAAATCATCAGCAGCAGGATGGCAAAACTGAGACAGGTAAATATATACTGCCAAAGAAATCAGCAGAGATAAAAAAAATAAATATTTAGTTTTGATTTTTTTTATTTTTGTAGTTTTATACTAACAGCCAGTCAATAGTCGGCACAACAACAATGCAATAATAATCAACAAATAATTTTGCTTTGTAAAAATATCCTGATAAATCGTGATAGTTTAGAGAACAAGCAATTAATTTACTGTTAATATTAGTACCCGAGGCCGGGGTCGAACCGGCACGAGCAAAGCTCACTGGTTTTTGAGACCAGCGCGTCTACCAATTCCGCCACTCGGGCTTTACGACTTGTAAAAAAATAATTTAGTCAATTCTATCATGCAATTATTTATTTCTTTATAAGCCCTAAAAAATATTACTTTTGCAAAAATATTGAAATATTCTTTAACTGCAAATGTTATTTTAAACTAAAAATAAAAAAGGGGGGAATAATTGTTTGCAGTATATTGTTATTAAAATTTATTTTTTTTACTTCATTGTTTAAAAATAAAATCTATTTTTGCAAAAAAATCATTAGTGTTCGACTAAAAATGAAATTAGAATTTATAATAGTAGATTCCTCACTCCGTTCGGAATGACAACTTCATTATGTTGGGAAGATGTGGGTAAGGACGCGTTTTACGCGTCCTTACCCACATCCTGAACTCTAAATAACACTGTCATTCCGAGTGATAGCGAGGAATCTTATAATATTTAGAAACGATTTTACCTAAATTTCTAAATTTAGTCGGACAGTAGTGCAAAAAAAATATATAAATAATTATAAAAAAGAGAGAATTATATGCTACGACCTGTTAATGTTTTTTCCGGAAGAGCAACTAAATACTTAGCTGAAAAAATTGCTGCTAATTATGGTAAAGAGTTAGGAAAAATAAAACTTGCTGCCTTTAGTGATGGGGAATTTCAACCATATTTTGAAGAAACTATAAGAGGTAATGAAATTTTTATCATTCAATCTACTTTTTTACCAACAGATAATCTCTTTGAACTTTTATTAATGATTGATGCGGCTAAAAGAGCTTCTGCAAGAAGGATTATTGCAATTATTCCTTACTTTGGATTTGCCAGACAAGACAGAAAAGACAAACCAAGAACATCTATAGGAGCAAAACTAATGGCGAATTTACTAACTGCCGCAGGAGTTGACAGAGTTATAACAATAGATTTGCATGCGGACCAAATTCAGGGATTCTTTGATATTCCCGTTGACCATTTATATGCTTCGTCTATTTTTATTCCGTATCTTGAAAATCTAAATTTACCAAATCTTACTATAGCTTCACCTGATACAGGAGGAACAAAAAGAGCCGCTGCATATTCAAAATTTCTTAACACAGACCTTGTAATCTGTTTTAAACAAAGAGCAAAAGCAAACTTAGTTGATAAAATGACTCTTATTGGTGATGTTAAAGGAAGAGATATTATTATTGTAGATGATATTGTTGATACAGCCGGCACAATTACAAAAGCTGCTGATATTATGCTAAAAGAGGGAGCTATAAGTGTAAGAGCAGTATGTACTCATCCTGTATTATCAGGTAATGCTTATGAAAAAATTAAAAACTCAAACATAAAAGAACTTATTGTAACTGATACTATACCTTTAAAAAATAAAACCAGCAAAATAAAAGTTCTTTCTACTGCGCCTTTACTTGCAGACGTAATTGACAGAATACATAACTTTGAATCAATAAGCACATATTTTAAATTTAATCCTTTAATATAACAATAAGGCAAATTTCACAATCTGTGTTTTAAAATTGTAAATCAGTCGGGCTACTGACAGATACTTAATTAGTGCCTGCACGAAAACAAATAATCAGGCAACTGCCTGATTGTCATTCCGAATAACGTCATCCTGAACTCGTTTCAGGGTTATTTCGGAATCTGATTATCAAGTTATTATAGATTCTGAAACAAGTTCAGAATGACAAAAAGTATTGTTTTTGTGCAAACACTAATTATAAACTAAATACAAAAAATATTGTTAAATTGCTAAATTACTTACTTTCCGCCTGAGGCGGATGATATCGCTTCGCCCTGTTACGCTTCGCTACAGGGTAAACTACGAGGCAGGACTAATGACAATTAATGACGGCGAAGCCAAATGACTATGAATGACTATTGAACGACTAATAACAATAAAAATTAATTTAAAATTAAAATACATAAAAAAATAAAAACATGAAAACAGTATCTATTAGCGGTTCTTTAAGAAAGAACGTAGGGAAAAAAGATGCAAAAGCAAACAGAAAACAAGGCAAAATACCTTGCGTATTATATGGTGGAAAAGAACAAATACATTTTATCATTGATGAAATAAGTTTTAACAAACTTATTTATACTCCCGAGGTCTTTATCATAAAAATAAATATCAATGATAAAGAATATGAAAGCATTATTCAGAAAATGCAGTTTCATCCTGTATCTGATAAGGCTATTCATGTTGACTTTTTAGAAATAATTCCTAATAAACCAGTAATAATAAAAATTCCTGTTAAGTTGGAAGGAAATCCTGTAGGTATAATGAAAGGAGGCGTATTATCTTTCAAAATCAGAAAACTAAATATAAAAGCTTTAAAAGAAAATTTACCGGAAAATGTTGTTATAAATATTGATAAATTAGATATAGGAGATTCTATTAGGGTTTCAGATATTGATATAAAAGATGTTCGGATATTAGATATTCATAATGCTGTTATTGTTGGAGTAAGAACAGCAAGAGCAGTAGTTGAAGAAAAAGTTAGTGAAGAAGAAGGAGAAGAAACCACCGAAGAAACTAAAGAAGGTGAAGAAGGAGAAGAAAAAGAAAAAGGCGGGAAAGAAGAAAAAGGAAAAGGTGAAAAAGAAGGAAAAGGCGAAAAAACTGAAAGTGCTCCTGAAAAAAAGTATGAAAAAAATATTAAAAGATAAATACCTATTCAGTGTCTGTCTGAATCAAAAAGACATAGTATTAACATTTTTATATTTAGGATTTCAATTTTTCATTTTTAATTTTTAATTTGAATTGAAATATTTAATTATAGGTTTAGGAAATATAGGAGAAGAATATGCTAATACACGACATAATATTGGCTTTGTTATATTAGATGCTCTTGCAAAAGATATAGGAATTACCTTTTCTGCTAAAAGATATGCCAATGTTTCAAAATTCAAATATAAAAGCCGTATCTTTATTTTAATAAAGCCAAATACTTATATAAATTTAAGCGGTAAAGCTGTTAATTACTGGATTAAAAAAGAAAAAGTGCCTATAGAAAAGGTGTTAATAATAGTTGATGATATAGCTTTACCCTTAGGAACTTTGCGAATGAAATCTGCTGGTGGCGATGGTGGACATAACGGCCTGATTAATATAATAGAAACTCTTGGCACAAACAATTTTCCACGACTTAGATTTGGGACAGGCAATGATTTTGCCAAAGGACGTCAAGTGGAATATGTATTAGGCAAATGGTCTGAAAAAGAAGAAAAACTATTAATTCCACACATTGAACAAACTGTTGAAATGATAAAAAAATTTGGAACTGTTGGCATTGACAGAACAATGGCAATGTTTAATAATAAATAGCACCAGTAAGAACCAAATTTTAGATACAAAATCTTAAACTTTCATCAATAATTTTTCAGAGATTATATTTGTTATTTTATCAATAGATATTCTGTCCTGTTTCATTGAGTCCCTGTAACGAATAGTAACAGTATTATTATCTAATGATTCGTGGTCAATAGTAATACAAAAAGGAGTGCCAATAGCATCTTGTCTTCTATATCGCCTTCCTATAGCATCTTTTTCATCATATTGACACATAAAATTATATTTAAGAGTATCCATTATCTTACGGGATATTTCAGGTAAACCATCTTTTTTGACTAATGGTAAAACAGCCACTTTAACAGGTGCAAGTATTGGAGGTAATTTAAGTACTGTTCGTATATCAATTTTATCATTATTTTTTACTTCTTCTTCATTATAAGCATTACACATAATAAGCAAAAACATTCTGTCAAGACCAATTGAGGTCTCAATTACATAAGGAATGTAGCTTTTATTAATTTCAGGGTCAAAATATTGTAATTTTTTTCCTGTCCAATTCTGATGGTTCATTAAGTCAAAATCGGTACGGGAATGTATTCCTTCAACTTCTTTAAAGCCAAAAGGGAACTCATATTCTATGTCAACAGCAGCGTTAGCATAATGTGATAATTTTTTATGCTTAAATAGCTTAAATTTTTTTTCCGGAATATTTAATGAGAGATACCATTTCATACGAGCTTGTTTCCAATATTCAAACCATTTTATTTCTTCACCAGGGCGAACAAAAAATTCCATTTCCATCTGTTCAAACTCTCTCATTCTAAAAATAAACTGACGGGCAACAATCTCATTTCTGAAAGCTTTGCCTATCTGTGCAATACCAAAAGGAATTTTCATCCTGGCTGTCTTCTGAACATTTGCAAAGTTCACAAATATGCCTTGTGCTGTCTCTGGTCTTAAATAAATTTTATTATTATTTTGGTCAGAAGAACCTAATTGCGTAGAAAACATTAAGTTAAACTGCCTTACATCTGTCCAGTTTCTTGAACCGGATACAGGACAAACAATGCCAAGCTCCTCAATCAATTTTTTTATATCAGTCAAATCACCTTTATCAAGGTCTGAATATAAACGTTTGTTTATTGCCTCAATTTTATTTTGATAGTCAAGTATTTTTTTATTGGTATTTAAAAACTGGTGTTCGTCAAAAGCATCTTCAAATCTTTTTTTAGCTTTTTCTGTCTCTTTTGATATTTTGTTTTTTATTTTTTGAATATAATCTTCAACCAAATCATCAACTTTATATCTTTTTTTTGAATCTTTATTGTCAATCATCGGGTCTTTAAAGCTATCAATATGTCCTGAAGCTTTCCAGACATTAGGATGCATAAAAATAGCAGAATCAATTCCTGTTATATTTTCATTATACTGAACCATTGATTTCCACCAGTATCTTTTAATGTTTTCTTTTAATTCAGAGCCATACTGTCCATAATCATAAACAGCACTTAACCCGTCATAAATTTCACTTGATGGAAAAATAAATCCATATTCTTTGGAATGAGAAATCACTTTTTTAAAAATATCTTCTTTTTTAATCATATTACAAAAATAAGATAAATAAGTTAATTAGGAAGTAAAAATAACATTTTGCCAACTTAATAGGGTAAAATCAAAATTTAAGTCAATTTTATCTGTCTATTTTTCTTGTCATTGCAAAAAATTTGTATAAATTATTAACCAATTAAAAAAAACAAAATTATGAAACTTAAACATTTATTTTTTTCATTATTGCTTATATCAGGCATTTTATTTAACAAAACTTATGCTCAACCTGAACTTTGGGGTATGACATCAGAAGGTGGAAAATATAATATAGGCACAATATTTAAAACTGATATTAACGGTGAAAATCATTCTCTACAATACTCATGGTTTAGATACGGCGGTGCAAGCCCATTTCATAGCGAATTGTGTAAGGCATCAAATGGGAAATTTTATGGTATGACATACTCTGGCGGAACAAATAACTATGGAGTATTATTTGAATATGACCCTGATACTGATGTTTATACAAAAAAAATGGATTTTGATTCTATTAAAGGAAGTAATCCTTATGGAAGTTTAATGCAAGCTTCAAATAATAAACTTTATGGTATGACATATATGGGTGGAGCAAATGACTATGGAGTATTATTTGAATATGACCCTGATACTGATGTTTATACAAAAAAAATGGATTTTGATTCTATTAAAGGAAGTAATCCTTATGGAAGTTTAATGCAAGCTTCAAATAATAAACTTTATGGTATGACATATATGGGTGGAGCAAATGACTATGGAGTATTATTTGAATACGACCCTGATAATGATACATATACCAAAAAATTAGATTTTAATAAAATTAATGGAAGTCGTCCATATTCTAACTTAATTGAAACAGGAACAACAGGTTTTGAAGATATTTCTTTCAATTCAAAAATAGATATTTACCCCAATCCTGCAACAGAAATACTAAATATAGTATATGATAAAAAGTTTGTAATGGAACTCTATGATATTACAGGCAGACAAGTTTTAAAATCAGAGACAAAAGAGACCAATATTTCTGAATTAGAATCAGGAACTTATATTATACTAATAAAAGACAAACAAGGAGCTGTCTTAAAAACAGATAAATTAACAATTTTATTATGAACGATTATAATATAAAACGGTTATACAACAAAAAAATTACGAGTAGAGTTAGTTATATTAATTGGTGTCTGTCCATAAAGTAAGTGTTTAGTTCAGAATGTTCGAGTTCGAGGCTTGCGCAGTCTTGAAAATCAGGAGTTTACTTTTGTAAATGACTGATTTGAAAGACAAGCGGGGTTAAGTTCAAAAGTTGGGGACAAACATATTTAATATAAAAATTAAGCATAGATTTTTTCCAATTACACAAAAAAATGTTGTTAAATATAACATATCTCAAAAATATGGTCATATTTTTAAAATTTTCTTTTTCAATAATAACAAGGGCTAACAAAAATATTTCAAACTATTTTTTTTTATAAAATAAAATAGTTGATAAAAAATTTGAAATTTATATCTTTTATTTATATCTTTGTCGTAACTTTTGAAATATTTTTAGTTATATATTTTATTAAAGTTCAAACTAATTCATTTTATCAGGTAAATAAATTAATAATCATTTAACAAGAAAGGAGGTGCTCACAAAAAAAATAATTAAACTTTAAAATTCTGTTTGTTAACAAATTAAAACTTAAAAAAAATGAAAAAATTCTACAAAATATCATTTGCGTTTTTTATTTTACTTTTTGGATTTAATATTTCTGCTTTTGCACAAAACAACCCTGATATAAAACGTACCTGGCACTGGTATTTTGGTTGGTATGCAGGATTGGACTTTAGCAATGGTGCACCTGTTGCTGTTACAGATGGCCAAACGATAGTGTGGAAAGGATGTGCTTCTATTTCTGATACTGCGGGCAACCTGCTTTTTTATACCGATAATGTAAGTGTCTGGAATAAAAACCATGAATTAATGCCTAATGGATCTAGTATTATTCTCCCTTACGCCAATGTTGATCCCACTCAAATATTAGCTGTACCACAACCCGGTAATGACAGTATTTATTATATTTTTTCTTTACAATATGACACTACTGCGGTTAATGATGAATGGGTTTATTCTATAGTAAATATGAACCTTGAGGGCGGATTAGGAGATGTTATTTCAACACAAAATTTTTTCTTCTATAACCCAACAGAAAAAATAACAGCAGTTAAACAAAGAGGAAGTAATGACATTTGGATTATTATTACAAAACTGCATACAAATTCATTTTATGCTTATTTATTTACCAGTACAGGAATAAGTTCATCTCCGGTAATCAGTAATGCAGGGATAGTTGATAATTATGGAATATGTTATTTAACACCTTCACCTGATGGGAGCAAACTGGCTGTCGGCTTTAATCTTGACGGTTTTGAAATATTAGATTTTAATAACAAAACAGGCACTGTATCTAATGCCATTACATTTCCTCCAACATGTAGTGAAAATTACGGAATAGCATTTTCTCCTGATAGCAAAAAACTTTATGTTGCATCACGTTATTTTAACACTCCTGAAAATCCAAATCATTTAAGTAGTGCTATAAATCAATATAATGTAACAGGCGATTCTGCAACCACTGTCAGTTCAAAAATATTACTTGATACAATTGCTGTTGAACTTGGTACAACAAATGATATGACAGATGCTTTACAATTAGCAAGTGATGGGAAAATATATACAACAAATGATAATACTCACCACTTAGGGGTTATTAATTATCCTAATATACAGGGAACTGCATGTAATTATATTGACAGTGCTGTTTATTTAATGAGTGGAATTTGCTCTGCTGGTTTCCCTAATTATCCTGCAAATTATTTTTACTTTGATTCTTTATATAATACTACTTCTCCTGATATTGAAATACCTGTTTCTTCCTCTCCTGTTGTGTCTCCTAATCCTTTTAATAACTATACTATTGTTAGTATATCTGATAATAGTAATAAAACTATTAATTTTAATCTGTATAATATAATAGGACAGGATGTTACACAATCAATTAATATTGAAAAAATAAAAAATTCTCAGTTTATTATTAAAAGGCAAAACCTTTTAAATGGAATATATTTCTTAAAAATAAAAACAAATAATAATATTTTAGTCAAAAAATTAATATTAACAAATTAAAAAAAGGAGGTAATTATGAAATCATCAAAATTTTTAGTATTTGCAATAATTTTTATTGCATCTGTTCAACAATTGTTTTCACAGGGTATTAACTGGAAACTAAATGGTAACAATAATGTTACTGACAATAATTTTATAATGCCACATTAAAAAAAAATGCAGAAATAATTTTGTTAAATAAAAATTTTTGTTTATCTTTACGCTAAAATTTTTTAATATGAAAACTTTATTAAAAATATTTTTCACACTTTTTATT
>CAZOSY010000049.1:0-6623 GCA_964582565.1 uncultured Bacteroidales bacterium
CTCCATTCATTCCTAATACTTTTAAAATTAACTTTACTGCTGCCGCTGCGACTGCTGCTGCTGCTGCTTTATATTTACAAAAATTTGTGCTGAACTTGATTCAGTATAAAAAAACTTGCTAAAAAAACAAGATTTTAAGAAGTAATAGTATAAGTTTATTCTGTTTCAGCAATTAATATCATTAGTTTTTCAAGTTTTTTCTTCATCAAAAAAGGCGAGCCCTTATAATTGTTCACTATTACTGAAAAAACTATTTGCTCATTTTTTTTATTATTAACATAGCCTGAGTATGCTCTTACACCTGACAAATATCCACTCTTGGCTCTAAGATTATTTTCTGCTGCTGTTGCTTTAAAAAGTTTTTTTATTGACCCTGATTTGCCTGCAACAGGAAGAGAATTAAAAAATGGTTCATAAATTTTATCTTTTGTAATAGCACAAAGCATCTCTGACAGTTGTCTTGTAGTAATTCTGTTCACAGGCGAAAGTCCTGAGCCGTCTTTCATTAAAAATCCTGACAAATCAACATTTTTAGACAGCCAAAATTGTTTTACTGCTTTAATTCCTGATTCTGTGCTGCCATCATTTAGCTTGAACCAGCCAATAAATTTAAGTAATGTCTCTGCATAAGAATTAATACTCTTTATATTAGTCATCTTTATAATATCTTCTAATGCCGGAGATAGATAAGTACTGATTTTATTTTTTTGTGATTTTTTATAAGTTCCTTTTAATCTAAGCATTCTTACTGTTGTTGCAGGTCTATTTATTGTTATACCTTTTTCAGTAATATATTTGGAAAACGAGTAAGCACAAAAATATGCAGGGTCAGGCATAGAACCTTTTACTGTAAATTCTTTTTTTCTTAAAGGAACAGTGCCTTCCAAAAATCTTGTGTTTGAATATGGTGAGCCATAAATAATCACATTATCCCCTGAACCCGCTCTTGCTGTTTTTACATTATTTATAAAATTTATATCCGGTATTTCAGGTTCAGTCCTCAAAACTTTTGCCTTATATCCAATCTTGTTACCAGGTTTAAATATTAACTTATATAAATTTTCATTAACAGAAAGTCCGCATGTTCCTGTTCCGTAATAATTGCCAATATCTTTCCATATCCATGTTAAAGGAATCAAATTCCAGTCAAAGATTTCAGCATCAGCAACTACAGAACCTTCAATTTTTGAAATTCCTTTTTTCTTAATAGCTTGTATCCATTTATTATATATGTTTTTTATTTTTGTAATACTATCAAATCTGACACTTCCAAAGCTAGGATCTCCTCCACCTTTGATATAGATATTACCATGCAATATTCCTTTAGAGTCAATATATCCATCATATTCAAGTGTGGTTTTAAATTGATAATCCTTACCAAGTATTGATAAAGCTGCTCCTGTGGTAACTATCTTCATTGTTGAAGCCGGTATAAGCGACTGTTCGCTTTTGTATTCTGAAATAATTTCGCCTGTCTTAACAGACATAACACATACACTCCACGATGCATGAATTAAAATTTTATCAATTTTTAATTTTTCTATCTCATTATTTAATTTCTGTATAGAAGTTGGCTGTTCGTTGTTTTGAGAATAAATGTCAAGACCAATTAACAGATAAAAAAATAAAAATATTAATTTCTTTATAGCTATATTTTGTTGCATGTATTTATATTTTTAACAAGACAAAAGTTTCAGGTTTCAAGCATAAAGTTCAAAGCACGAAGCCTACCCTGTGAAATTTACCTTCAGTTAAATATTTAACAGTGTTCAAAACTCAAAATTTGTAATTCATAATTTTTAAGTATTTTGATTTTTTTCAGTTTCATTTTTTATGCTTGTGTTTTATATTGAATCTTTTTCCTGCAAATATTTTAATATTACCATAATTGTAATTTACTACAGCATTATCAGGATTGTTAAACGAAAAATTATCGCTCACAGCAGACATACCTGCATAATATTTTTTATTATTATAGCCCATAGCAAATCTTGTTTGTGTTCTAACAGCTAATTTAGCTCCATCATATATTTGAACATTATTTTCTGTTCTTGTATTAGAATTTAAAGAAAGTCCTGGAACAACAGATAAAGTAATAAAAAATTGTTTTTTAATGATAAATGTATATGAATATCCTGCGGCAATTCCTAGATTAACAGAACTTGCCGAGGTTAGATTAGTATCATTACCAAATTTGCTTTTTATTTCAAAAGGAATAACACTATAATCAGCATTTATTCCATACACAGAAAAATAAACACCTGAAATAAAAGAACCGGCACTTTTTTTTTGTAAGGCATTTTGAACAAATGATGCTTTATATGAATATTTTTTGTTATTGAATATATAATAAAAATTTCCACCCAATGCAACAGAAGTTATATCAAACCTCTGCGGGTAAGGATTGTTATTATTCCAATTATTAATATAATTATCAGGGTTTTTAATATAAAAGCCCTTGTAAAACTGAAAGACTCCATCAAATACAAATTTTGTTCCATACATATTTGTTTGTAAGTCCATTTGTTGTGTTTTGCCATACTTATCATCATCATTATTTATAAATGGGATATTAAAAGCTACACCCAAGCCAAACCATTTATAATTAAAACCTATGCCAAGATTCAAATTTGTATTAGGATTATATATTACTGTTTCTTTACTTTTATCACTATACACATTAAAGTTGTTGTGTTTACTGATTCCATACATCCTAAATGATAATAAATCAGCAAAATCTTTAATATAAGATGATTCAAATTTGCTTTTTACATCAGATGTATCAATGCCTGCATACGTTTTTGAACAACTAAAGCCGGCAACAACCATTATCAATATAAAAACAAAATGTTTATGCATATATGAGCATACTAAAAATTCAGGATATTAATAAAAATCAAATTTATAAATATTTTATGATTTTAAACATTTTACGACACTTTGTCAGTAAAAAATATTGGCATACACTTTGACAATAGGAAATAACTATTGATAAACCAAACGAAATCAGGTTTGCGAAAAATTTAGTAATCTTATAACTTTTTTATCTAAATATACAAGTCGGCAAAAAAAACAAATTTATTATACTAACATCTTAAATAAAAATATATGAAATCCGGTAAAATTAATGTAGAAACTAAAAATATTTTTCCTATAATTAAAAAATTTCTTTATTCTGACCAGGAAATATTTTTAAGAGAATTAATTTCAAATGCTGTTGATGCTACACAAAAGTTAAAAACTTTGTCATCAATTGGTGAATTTAAAGGAGAATTAGGAGATATAAAAATTGAAGTATTTGCTGATGAAAAAGCAAGGACTATTTCAGTAAAAGACAAAGGCATTGGTATGACAGCTGAAGAAATTGATAAATATATAAATCAGATTGCTTTTTCAAGTGCTGAAGATTTTATTAAAAAATTTAAGAATAATCCATCTGAAACAAATTCTATTATTGGCCATTTTGGACTTGGTTTTTATTCATCATTTATAGTTGCTGATAAAGTTAAAATTTTAACAAAGTCATATAAAAAAGGACCGGGAACAAAAGCATCTAAATGGGAATGTAAAGGAAATCCTGAATTTACTATAACAGATATTGATAAAAAAGACAGAGGAACTGAAGTTATTCTACATTTATCTGACGACTATAAAGAATTTCTTGAAGAATATAAAATACTTAGCTTACTAAAAAAATATTGTAAATTTTTGCCTGTTGAAATACAATTTGGCACAGAAAAAGTTACAGAAAAATTAAAAGGCGAAAAAGATAAAGATGGTAAAGACAAAACAATAGAAGTTGAAAAGCCAAGGATTATTAATAACACTAAACCGGCATGGATACAAAAGCCCTCAAAACTAAAAGACGAAGATTATAAAAATTTTTATCGGGAATTATATCCTCTTATTTTTGAAGACCCTTTGTTTCATATCCATCTAAATGTTGATTATCCATTTACTTTAACAGGAATACTCTATTTTCCCAAATTAAAGAAAAATTTTGAAATTCAGAAAAACAAAATACAACTATATTGTAATCAGGTATTTGTAACAGATTCTATTGAAAATATTGTTCCTGACTATCTTACATTGTTACACGGAGTTATTGACTCGCCGGACATACCTTTAAATGTATCAAGAAGTGCTTTACAAAATGATAGAAATGTAAAAAAAATATCAGACCATATAAGCAAAAAGGTTGCTGATAAACTTGAAGAGATATTTAATAAAAATCGTGTTGATTTTGAAAAAAAATGGGATGATATTAAAATATTTATTCAGTATGGAATGATTTCCGACACAAAATTTTATGAACGTGCAAAAAAATTCTGCTTGTTTAAAAATACTGAAGACAAATATTTTACATTAGATGAATATGATAAAAAAATAAAAAATATTCAAACAGACAAAGACAAAAAACTTGTTCATTTATATACTAATAATGCAGAAAATCAGCATAGTTTTGTTCAGACAGCAAAACAAAGAGGATATGATGTTCTTGTAATGGATGGTCCTATTGACAGTCATTTTATAAATATGATTGAGCAAAAAAATCAAGATTCTTCTTTTGTACGCGTTGACTCTGAGGTTATTGATAAACTGATAAAAAAAGAAGATGCTCAACCATCAAAACTTACTGAAGACGATGAAAAAAAGTTAAAACCAATAATAGAAAAAATCGTGCCCAAAGAAAAATATAATATCACTTTTGAAAGTTTGAGTGAAAAAGCAGAACCTGTCATTGTTACACAACCTGAATTCAGCAGAAGGATGAAAGATATGTCTGCTGTTTCTGGCGGAGGAATGATGTTTGCTGGTAATATGCCGGAAATTTATAACTTAGTTATAAACTCTAATCATACTTTAATATCTCAAATATTAGAAGAAAAAGATGAATCACGACAATCTAAGACAATAAAACAAATTGTAGATTTAGCTCTTATCTCTCAAAATATGCTTAGAGGTGAAGAATTAACAAATTTTGTTAAAAGAAGTATAGATTTGATTAAATAGTAATAATAGAAGCAGATTACCATATTGCAAAGTTTTTTTTGCAAATATTTTTACAAATCAAATTTTTTAAGATGTTCAGGTACCCGTTCTAAAGAATCAACAGAATTATTTGTCTCATTTTCACGTATAACAAAAGTTTTTCCTTTTGTATCAATCATAACAATTTTTGGTCTTAGTGTTATAAATTGCATCCATTGAGTCATATTATAGGCACCCACTCTGTGAATTACGATGTGGTCGCCTTTGTTTAATAAAGGAAGGCTTATATTTTGTCTTATAACATCAATATTCATACATAAAGGGCCAAAAATTGTTGTATCTTCATAAAATTGTGTAAAAAGTTGAGCAGGTGTTATTTTATGGTCATACCAGAAAGAAGTAAACAAAAAATTTACTCCGGCATCAATAACAGTAGCTCTTTTGCCTGATGCTAATCGTTTATTGGCAAGTACAGTGCTTAATAGATATCCGGCATCATCAATTAAAGCTCTTCCTGTCTCAAGTATTAGAGTAGGTAATTTTTCAGGGTCTGGATTATTACTAATCAACGATGTAGTTATTGCCTCAGCAAAGTTATCAAAAGTTGGATTAATATCTTTTCCGGGTAAGAAAAAACCTTTTAAAGTATTTTTTGAACAAAATCCTCCGCCCATATCAATATATTTGATGTTATATTTATATTTTTGCTGAATTTTGTTTGATAAGTCAGATAATTTTGCAGCAGCAACAGCATAAGCATTTGGCTCTAACATAAATGTTCCTATATGGCAATGTAGTCCGACTAATTCAAGATTTTTATTAAGCATAACTTTGTTAAGAACATTCCATGCTTCCCCATTTTCATAATTAAATCCAAATCTGTCCCACACAGGATAAATACCCACATCCATATTTACCCGTATAGCTATCTTTGGCTTTTTACTTGAATTTTCTGATAATTGTATTATTGTATATAGTTCATCCAGGTTATCAATATGTATTAAAGATTCATTCTTTATAGCTAATTCTAAATCTTTTTTGCTTTTATAAGGTCCGTTAAAGATAATATTTTTACCGTGAACACCATTTTTTATAGCTTTATCATATTCAAATCCTGAGACAACTTCGGCCCAGGAACCTTGCTGATGAAATATATTACATACAGCACCAAGATAATTGGTCTTATACGACCATGCAAATTGTACTTTAGGATATCTTGTAGTAAAAGATATTTTAGCATCATGATAAATCTCTCTTATAGTTCTTTCAGAGATGACAAATAAAGGCGAGCCATATTTTTCAATTAATTCCTTAACAGCAACGCCATCAATATGTGTTTTAGGAACATATTCTGTTCTTAATCCAAACTTATTTGGCATTCCTGTCTCTAATTTTTTTATTAATGGTCGTTCATATCTTTGTTTTTCTTTTTTTTTAACTTCTCCCTTTTTAATTTCTTTTTCTTTCATAGTTTTTTAATTTTTTAATTATACTTTGTGTAATATTTTTAGTCATTTGGCTTTGTCGCCTGTCTTGTAAAATACACATTAGACGGATATTTCATCGGGGTCATTTGTTGTTATTGATATAATCATCAATTATCAATCATCAATCATCAATTATCAATTAAA
>CAZOSY010000049.1:6723-14467 GCA_964582565.1 uncultured Bacteroidales bacterium
TTAAAGTTCACCATAAGTTGATATTTGTTCAAATTCTTTAAGGTCAACAATTAAGTCGTAAGAATATCTTATAAAGAGTTTGCCAATATCAAATTTAGTATAGGGTTTAACTTTCTTACCTAATGCAAGATTAACAAGTGCTTCTGGTATGTTTTGTCCTGATCCTACTGCAAGATAAACCCATGCTGGTATTCTGGGATTAATTTCCAGTAAAAAATATTTATTATCATCAGTTTTTATGACTTCCAGTTCAAATCCACCACGCCATTTTGTAGAACTTATAAACTTATCAGTTATTTCAAGAAGTTTTTTATCATTGATAGATATGCCTGCCCATGCCTTACCTTTGTCAGTTATATATTGTTTTTTCATTGGTACTGCTGCTATGGTATTTCCTTTTCCATCGCCAAGTCCTATAACATTAACTTCTGTACCATGAATAAGTTGTTGAATGATTACAGGGACTCCCCATTTTGTGTTTATTTTATTAAAATAAAAATTTGCTTGTTCAGGACTATAAGCCGGATAAGCGTCATAAAATTGTCCTTTAACAAATAAAGGATATGTAAATTCAGGTGTTAAGCTATAGATATCTAATGGTGTATAAATTGCTTTATCACGAGGCACATCAATTTTATATTTTTTACCAAATTTTGTTAAATTTACTTTGTGTCGTTCTTCAAACTGCTTAATTGTTGGAAGAAAAGTATGAATTCCAATATCTTTAAGGTCATTCTCAATCTTCATAAAAGAGTATAACTCTGCATCAAAATTAGGTATAAGGACATCAATTTTTTCTATAGCATTTATATAGTTTATTCTTTTTAACAGTACATCTGCTCCTGACGAAGGATAAGGTATCTGATAAGTTTTATCAACTAAATTATGCATATATATTCCCGGCTCAAGCGACTCATAAGAAAATCCAATAATTCTTACATCAAAAGATTTGGCTTCTCTTAAAGATCTGATTACAGGGACACCTGGTCCCGGATTATCAGTGGCATTAAGTCCTGATACAGCTACTGTAATTTTTTGTTTATTCATTGTCTTCAATTAAAAGGTATCTTTTAAGAACAGAAGCAAAATCAAAATAATCTTTTTCAAATGTTATTTCATCTGTTTCATAATCTTTAAGTACTTGGTTTTTTATTTTGTCAAAAGATTTTTCTTCTTTTATCATATTTATAATTTCAGACCCAATAGGATTAACAGAAAAAGATTCTCCACTTGAAGGATTAAAGACAAATCCCGAATCACTGATAGCTATACTATTTTTTATTTTCATAGAATTATATTTTTGTAATTATCTCATTATTAATTAGTTACATTGTTTAAATCTCAAAGTTCTAAACTCTAAACTCTAAACTCTAAACTGTCTTTGGTTATAAGGGTTTCATAGAATTAAAAAAAGCAATCTGTTTTTTAACGAATACTGATTTTTACAATGTATTGTCCTGTGTTTGATACATTATAAACCGTTTCGTAGATAGATAAATAAATCGGTCCTGATTGAGTAGCAACACCGTTATATTTAGAACCCGCAGTAGTCATCGTACCATTATTGCCTATTTTATAAACCAGATTACCATAAGTAGGATAATTTGATGTGCTTTGATATGAACTGTTCACAGCACCGTCAGGACTGTATTTAGCACCGGACAAACTTTGAAGAGCAACTTCTCCTGTAGCAATGATATTTATATGCTGGGCTGTATTTACCATAATTCCTGTATTTAACCAACCGCCACTTGTGTTACCTGTAATATGCTTTGATGCTTTTACTATAATTGTTTTAGCAAAGCTGTCTTGTCCGGGAACAAAAATGACATCAATTCTTAAAATTTCTTCTTTAGGTATTGAGAAAGTGCCAAATTGAGTTGTAATATCAATTTTTTTAAAATCATACCTGCCTCCTATAAGATACTGATAGTCAAGAGAAATTACATCATTATATGAAATAGAACCTGATAAATTATATTTACTTTCAAGTTCATCAAGTATGCCATCAGCACTATAATCAAAAATAGTGTCAGGATTATATTGTATAGAATATATATAATCTTTTAAAACAGGGACTTCGTTAACTTTTAGTTTTGACAACTTTTCATAAGCAGATTTACGCTCTTCAAAATCAATACTTGATAATTTCTTAGCAAGGTTAATAATTTTATCTTTATTTGATTTATCAGGAGTAATACCAACATCAATATAGTTAACACTTTTAAAAGGTATTACCAATTTTCCGTAATCCGTTTCAAGGTTTATTTCTGTAATTTTTACAGTTCCTTTATAAATACTTCCGTCTCTTAATGAAATTTTAACTTCTATTTTGCCTTTACCTTTATCAGCAAAGGAAGAATTACAGACAGCAAAAAAAAAAATAAATAAAAACAAATAATGTTTCATAATTGATTAGATTTAGATTAATAAAATATTTTTTTACAAACATACATAAAATTTTATATTTATAAATATTTAATATTCTTTTTAATATCAGGTATTTTATTGTTTTTTACAAAATCTGAAATATCTTTGCCCTTAAATCAATCAATAAAATTATTATGAATATTATGAAATTAAAAAATATTAAATATTTATTTATTATAGTAATATTTTTTTTGTTAGGATTTTGTATTCTTTACGAAGATAGTGAAAAAGACAAGGTCTTAACAGAGATTATCACACAATGCTTAGAAGCAAATCATTATCAGCCACAAAAAATAAATGATACTCTTTCTAAAAGAACATTTGATATATACTTAAAAAGATTGGATTATGGCAAGAAATTTTTAACATTAGAGGATGTAAAAAAATTGGAAAAATATACATATCAGATTGATGACCAAATAAAAAATAAAAGTTTTGAATTTTTTGATTTTTCTGTAAATACTATAAATTACAAAATTAATTATGTCAAGTCATTTTATGAAGATATTTTATCCAAACCATTTGATTTTAAAAAGAATGAAGTGATAGAGATTGATGATGAGAAAAGAAATTATGCAAAAGGAGAAAAAGAGCTAACAAATATATGGCGTAAATTTTTAAAATATCAAACTTTAACAGAGATAAATGACTTATTAACTGTTCAGGAAAAAGCAAAAGAAAAAAAAGATACAACAATAAAGATAAAAACTTTTGAAGAGATAGAAAAACAAGCAAGAGAAAAAGTTTTAAAAAGATATAAAGATTGGTTTAGAAGAATTGCTCAAGTTGAAAGAGAAGACAGATTTTCTGTTTATATAAATTCTATAGTAAAATCTTATGACCCTCATACAGGATATTTTCCACCAAAAGATAAAGAAAATTTTGATATAGCTATGTCCGGCAGATTAGAAGGAATAGGAGCTGTGTTACAAGAGAAAGACGGATATATAAAAATAGTAAGAATTGTTCCGGGCAGCGCTTCATGGAAACAAGGTGAACTAAAAGCAGGAGACATAATATTAAAAGTAGCACAAGGCGAAGAAGAACCTGTTGATATTGTAGATATGAGATTAGACAAAGCAGTAAGATTAATAAGAGGAAAGAAAGGAACTGAAGTTAGATTAACCATTAAAAAATTAGATAAAAGCATAATTGTTATACCTATAATAAGAGATGTTGTTATTATAGAAGAGACATACGCTAAATCTGCTATACTAAAAGATAAAGAAAATAAAAAAACTGTCGGATATATACTCTTACCTGAATTTTATGCTGATTTTAATAATAAAGGAGGACAGGATTGTGCAAACGATGTTAAAAAAGAATTAGAAAAACTAAGACAGGAAAATATCAATGGTTTAATTCTTGATTTGAGGAATAATGGCGGAGGTTCTTTGCGCCATGCTGTTGATATAGCCGGACTGTTTATTGAAAAAGGACCTGTTGTTCAGGTTAAAACAAAAAAAGGTTCTCCTTATATTTTGCAAGATAATGACCCTCGTATTCAATATAAAGGAACATTAATAATAATGGTTAACTATTTTAGTGCCTCAGCTTCTGAAATATTATCCGCTGCTATGCAGGATTACAAAAGAGGAGTTATTTTTGGCAGTTCTTCCACTTTTGGTAAAGGCACTGTTCAAAAACTTATTGACCTTAACCGTTATCTGCCAGAAGAATATAATAATATAAAATCTCTTGGAGCATTGAAGTTAACGACTCAAAAATTTTATAGAATTAATGGCGGAGCTACTCAGCTTAAAGGTGTAACACCTGACATTGTTTTGCCTGATAATTATACTTATTTGGATATAGGAGAAAAAGAATTAGATTATCGTATGCCATGGGATGAAATATCACCTGTGCTATTTAATCAATGGAATGCAACTTTTGATATAAGTAAATTAAAAGAAAAAAGCAAATTAAGAGTTCAGAGTAATGTTACTTTTAAACTAATTAATAAAAATTCAAAAAGATTAAAAAAAGAAAAAGATAAAACAATTTACACACTAAATTTTAAAGAATATAAGGATGAAATGGACAAATTAGATGAAGATACAAAAAAATATAAAGATATTCAAAAAGATACTACAGGATTAATGGTTTATTCTTTAAAATATGATATTATAAAATCTGAAAATGACTCTTCAAAAACAGCAAGAATAGAAGAATGGCATAAAGGTCTTAAAAAAGATGTCTATTTATATGAAGCATTTTCTGTTGCTAAAGATATGATAAAATAGCATAATTTTTTAACTTTTTTAGCATTTGTTAAATGAAAATATTTAATTTAGTAAAAGATATAAAAATTTATATATCAGAATTGAAAAACAGTTCAGGTAAATCAACAACAATTGGCTTTGTTCCAACTATGGGTGCATTGCATAAAGGACATGTATCTTTGATAGAAAAAGCTAAAAAAGAAAACGATGTTGCTGTATGTAGTATATTCGTTAATCCTATACAATTTGATAATAAAGAAGATTTTAAAAAATATCCGAGAGATATAAATAAGGATATAAAAAAAATAAAAGATACAGGTTGTGATATATTATTTAATCCTTGTGCTGATGAAATGTATTCTAAAAGCGAACTCTTTCGTCTAAACGAGCAAAAATTTGATTTGGGAAATTTAGATAAGACAATGGAAGGCAAATACAGAACAGGACATTTTGACGGTGTTGCTATTGTTGTAAATAAACTGTTTGATATAGTAAAACCTGATAAAGCTTATTTTGGAGAAAAAGATTTTCAGCAACTTTGTATTATAAAATACTTTGTAAAACAAAATAATATACCTGTTCAAATAATCGGATGTCCTATTATCAGAGAAAAAGACGGCTTGGCTTTAAGCTCCAGAAATGTACGTTTAACTTATGAACAAAGAAAGATAGCTCCTGTTATTTATAAAATTTTAAAAAAAGCAAAAGAAAAATCAAAATATTTATCTGTTGAAGAAGTTAAAATATGGGCTAGAACAGAAATAAATAAAAATAATATTATGAAACTTGAATATTTTGAAATAGTTGATATTCATTCACTTAAGTCCATATCTAAATGGTCTGATACAAAGAAATCAATAGCTTGCATTGCTGTTTATTTAGAAAAAATTAGATTAATAGATAATATTATTTTGTAATTTTGCAATTGGGAAAGAAATAGTAAAAAATAATAATTTAATTTTTGAACTTATAACTTTTTAAATATAAATCTAAAATTGTTTATGTATTGATAAGGAACTGTTAATGAATTATTTTATATAAATTTGTAAAATTATGCAAATAGAAATTTTAAAATCTAAAATTCACAGAGTAAAAGTTACTCAATCAAATATAAACTATATAGGCAGCATTACTATTGATGAAGATTTAATGGATGCTGCAAATATTATTGAAAATGAAAAGGTCTGCGTTCTTAATATTAACAATGGAGAACGTTTAGAGACTTATGTTTTAAAAGGAGAAAGAAACTCCGGGATTATTTGCCTCAACGGAGCCGCTGCCCGTAAAGCAGAAATAGGTGATTTGGTTATAATAGCTTCGTATGCCATAATGGATTTTGAACAAGCTAAAAACTTTAAACCTGCTATTATATTTCCTGATAATAATAAACTAAAATAAAACAATTATTTTTTTGAAAAAAAAAATTATATCTGTCCTTAAATTCCTTTTGTTTTTTGCAATAGGAATTTTCTTTATATGGTTGGTTGTCAGAAAATTAACTCCTGCTCAGGAAAAAGATATTTTAAATTCTTTTAGGCAAGCCGACTATAAATGGATTATCCTACTGGTAATATTTGGAATACTTAGTAATGTTTTTAGAACTATACGATGGCAGATATTGTTAGAACCTCTTAAATATAAACCTAAGTTTAAAAATGTATTTCTTGCTGTGCTTATAGGTTATTTCGCTAATCTTGCTCTGCCAAGATTAGGCGAAGTATCACGATGTAGTGTGCTGACTAAATATGAAAAAATACCTTTTAATAAATCTTTCGGAACAGTAATTACTGAACGTGCAGTTGATGTCATATCTTTTATACTATTATTCATAATTAATTTTTACTTACAATTTGAAAAATTACATAGCTTTATATATAAAAATGTATATATACCATTATTAAAAAAATTTCCAAATGCAGAAAGTCCTGTAATATATATAATATTATCATTAATAATAATTATATTTGTTTTGTTTTTTATATTCAGAAAGAAAATATCAAACAAAGATATTTATAAAAAAATAAAAAATATTCTATATGGATTTGTTGAAGGGATAAAATCAATTGTTAAAATTAAAAAACCTGTTTTATTTATATTTCATACTTTATTAATATGGATATCTTACTTATTAATGGCTTATATTTGTTTTAATTGTTTTCCTGAAACAAGTTCTCTTGGCATTGGTGTTGGTTTGTCAGTGCTTGTATTTGCATCTGTTGGAATGATGATTGTTCAGGGAGGAATAGGCGTATATCCTGCAATAGTATTAGAAACGCTTGCTGTTTATGGCGTCTCTAAAACATCTGCATATGCAATGGGATGGCTGTTATGGTCATCACAAACTATTATGATAATTGTTGCCGGAAGTTTAGCTCTGATTTTGCTACCAATTTTAAATAAAAATAAAAATGGAAAAATTTGAACTAATTAAATCAAAAATATTTACAACAGAAACTCTTAAAAGACAACTCGCTATCTGGAGATTTTTAGATAAAAAAATTGTTTTTACTAATGGATGCTTTGACATTATTCATTTAGGACATATATATTACTTATCAAAAGCCGCTGACTTAGGTAATATCCTTATTATAGGTTTAAACTCTGACAATTCAATAAGAAAACTAAAAGGAAAAAAACGACCTGTTAATGATCAGGACTCAAGAAAAATGATTTTAGCATCATTAAATTTTGTAGATGCTGTAATATTATTTGAAGAACAAACACCATATAAGCTTATAAAATTAATACAGCCCGATGTATTGGTTAAAGGTGGTGATTATGATACAAAAAATATTGTAGGATACGATATTGTATTTGCAAAAGAAGGAGATGTTAAAACTATTGAATTTTTAAAAGGATATTCAACATCCAAAATTGAAGAAAAAATTATTAAAATAAATAAATAGTGTCCGACTAAAAATAAAATTAGGACTTATAATAGTAGATTCCTCTCCGCCTGAAGTGGATAGGAATGACAACTTCGTTATGTTGGGAATGTGAGTGTAAGGACGCGTTTTACGCGTCCTTACACTCACATTGAACTCTAAATAACACTGTCATTCCGAGTGATAGCGAGGAATCTCATAATATTT
>CAZOSY010000050.1:0-14386 GCA_964582565.1 uncultured Bacteroidales bacterium
ATCATCATAATTATTTATTAAAATTTAATTTGCAAACCTAAGAGCCTAAGGCGGAGTAATGGATATTTTTTCATTTGAAGTTTCTTCAATAGAAACAATAGATTTTTTTACAAAATCAATAGCATTGTTAATACTTTTATCGTTTTCGTCAGGCAAAGGATTTCCTTTGGCAAATTTTACCAAATCAGCAAGTGTTAATGTTTGCTTTAATTTAATATTTAATTCTTCATTTTTTATGTCAGTTTTTTCAAAAGAGTGTAATATTTCATTGCTTGTCATTTCAAGTGCATCAATATTAAATCGTTGTTTAATATAAGTTCTTATAATTTGAGTTAGCTCGGAATGATATTCTTTTACTTTATTTTTTTGCCATAATTTTTTAAGTCGTAATTTTTCTAAAGCATCTAAAGCTATTTTGTGCGGAGGCAATTTAGGTTTTTTATGTAATTGAAAAAGAGGTTGTTTTTTTTTTCTTTTTCTTATATAATATATTATTAATAATATGATTATAGCAGCAACAATTCCAGCTAATATGTAAGGTAATATTTCACTAAAAGTAACAGGTGCTTTTAAAGGTGGTTTTATATCTTTAATGGCTTTGGTTGTATCAACAGGTATTGTTTGGACATTTAGAAACAAAAGATTAGTTTCTGCTATTTTAAAAGTTGTATCATTTTTTTTGTCATAAATAAACTTAAAAGCAGGTATTGCGTAATATCCGGAATCAAAAGAAGTGATAACCAATGTTTGAAAAAGATTTATCTGTTTTTTATCTTGCGAAAATATTGTATCAATATCTGATTTTTTAATTATTTCAATTTCATTTATTATTGTATCATAAAGTTCAGTCCATATAATTTTTTTTGATACAGGGCATTTTAATTTAATATTAAGATTAATTTGGTCACCAATAAGCATTGAGTTAGTATCTAATTCTGCTGTTGCTTTTATATCTTGTGAATATGATAAATTTATAAAACTTAAAAATAGAATCATTAAAAATATATCTATTTTATAGTCTATTTTTAATATATAATGTTTAAAGTTCATCTTTGTATGTAAATTAATAAACGAAATTATTAGTGTCCGACTAAAAATGAAATTAGAACTTATAATAGTAGATTCCTCTCTGCCTCAGGCGAATCGGAATGACAACTTCGTTATGTTGAGAAAGTGAGGGTAAGGACGCGTAAAACGCGTCCTTATCCTCACCCTGAACTCTAAATAACACTGTCATTCCGAGTGATAGCGAGGAATCTCATAATATTTAGAAACAATTTTACCTAAATTTTTAAATTTAGTCGGACAATAGTGAAACGAAATAGATTTAAAATCTGCTTTCTCTTTTTTTAAAGAGGTTTACCAGAGATTTGATATAATCCTGATTAGTATTAATGTTTACAACATCAACGCCTGATTTTATAAATAAAGTTTTTAAATATTTTTTATTTTGTATCCACCATTTGTTATAATTTTTACGTATATTAGTGTTTGCAGTATCTATCCATGATATTTTACCTGTTTCAGCATCTTTAAATTTTACAAGTCCAATGTCAGGTAATTGTGTCTCTCTTTGGTCAAATATTCTTATAGCTATAAGGTCATGTTTTTTATTACATATTTTTATAGCATCATCAAATCCTTTGTCCATAAAGTCAGATATAAGAAAAGCAGTAGAGCGTTTTTTTATAGCATTAGTAAGATAACGCAAAGCTTCTGTTATGTTTGTTTCTTTATTTTCAGATTTAAAATTTATTAGTTCGCTAATTATTCGTAAGATATGTTTGGTTCCTTTTTGAGGTGGTATAAATTTCTCAATTTTATCACTAAACAGTATAACGCCTACTTTATCGTTGTTGTGTATAGCAGAAAAAGCCAGCACAGCAGATATTTCAGTAATAAGTTCTTGTTTTAGTTGTTTTTGAGTGCCGAATTGGTTTGAACCGCTGACATCTATCAATAGCATTACAGTAAGTTCGCGTTCTTCTTCAAAAATTTTAATATAAGGACTGTTAAGTCGTGCTGTTACGTTCCAGTCAATAGAACGTATATCATCGCCATATTGATATTCTCTTACTTCGCTAAAAGCCATTCCTCTGCCTTTAAAAGCACTATGATAATGTCCTGAGAATATCTGGTTAGATAGTCCACGGGTTTTTATTTCAATTTTTCTTACTTTTTTTAATATTTCTGAGGTTTCCACGATTAAAAGTTTGATATTAAAAAATATATAACAATAAAATAAGAAATTAATGTATTATTTTAGATAATATCATTAACACCTCGTTTCAACGCAATGTCATTTAGTTAAGCATATAAGTCTCTGATTAAGAGCATATCAGAATAGCACCATTCTTTAGAATGGTGAATAATAGATATGCACACATCGTATATTGTAGCCCGCTTCAGCGGGCTTTTATTAATTATCAAATAATTCATATTTTGTGATGTTTTATATGTTATTATTAAAAGTCAGCTAAAAGCTGACTGCCTCTATTTGTATGGAATATGCTTATTTTCCACCACAATAAATTGTGGTGCTAGTCTGATCCCGAGCACTTGGGATATTACACCTTAACTAAATGACATTGCAATAAATTGTGGTGCTAGTGATCCCGAGCACTCGGAATATTACACCTTAACTAAATGATATTGCAATAAATCAAGGGGTTAATAAGAATACTCGTTAGATAATTTAATATAAAATATTAGCAATTAATTTCTAAACTAAATATCTAATGTTGTTAATTACATTTTTCCCTGAATTATTTATAAACTATAACAATTCTTAAACATAATTTCAAATCGTGAACAGTTACAAAATCACGAATGACACTTGACAGTTTAACAGTTTTATAAATAAAATCATTAAGGAACTTCAACAGTATTAAGTATTTCATTAATTATATCTTCAGAAGTAATATTTTCTGCTTCTGCTTCATAGCTAAGACCTATTCTGTGTCGGAGCACATTATAGCATACAGCTCTTACATCTTCCGGTATTACATAGCCCCTTTGTTTTATAAAAGCATAAGCTTTGGAAGCAAGAGTCAGATAAATGCTTGCACGAGGTGATGCTCCATAGTTTATCAGTCCTTTAAACTTATCAAGTTTGTATTTGGAAGGATAACGGGTAGCAAAAACAATATCAATGATATAATTTTCAATTTTTTCATCTGTATAGACCTGTCTAACGATATTTCTTGCTTTTATAATATCTTCCGGTTTAAAGATAGTATTTGTTGCAGGAAATATATTGGTAACATTTTCGTGTATAATAGATTTTTCCTCTTTTTTGTCAGGATAATTTACTATTATTTTTAGCATAAATCTATCTATTTGTGCTTCGGGCAAAGGATAAGTGCCTTCTTGTTCAATAGGATTTTGAGTAGCAAGCACTAAGAAAGGTTCTTCCAATTTATATGTGTTTGTTCCAATACTAATTTGTCGTTCCTGCATAGCTTCTAGTAATGCACTTTGTACTTTGGCAGGAGCACGGTTTATCTCATCAGCAAGAATAAAGTTAGCAAACATAGGACCTTTACGGACAGTAAATTCCTCTTTTTTTTGACTGTAAATCATTGTGCCGATTAAGTCGGCAGGGAGCAGGTCCGGAGTGAACTGTATCCTGTTAAATTTAGCATTAATAGTATTAGCGAGAGAACTGATAGCCAGTGTTTTGGCAAGTCCTGGAACACCTTCAATTAATATGTGTCCGTTAGAAAGTAAGCCGATTAACAGACCTTCAATCATTTGCTTTTGTCCTATAATTACTTTGTGCATTTCCATTGTAATTATATCTATAAAAGCACTTTCTTTTTTTATCAGTTCATTTAGTTCTTTTATATCAACAGTTGATTCCATATTTTTTGTGTTTAAAATTAAATATATATACCTAAATTTAGCAAGTCAAAAATAAAAAATTTTTAACCACAAAGTTCACAAAGAATGCACAAAGGTCACAAAAAAAATAAACATAACCATAAAATCTTTGCGATCTTTGTGTAAAACTTTGTGAACTTTGTGGTTATAAAAAGACTTGCTAATTTTAGGATATACCAAAAATAATAATAATTTGTTCTTGTAACGATATGATTTTATAAAATATTGCAAAAAAAATATTTTTTTTTACAATAAAAAAATAAAATGTATATTTGTATCAAATTTCCAGAAATAGTTTAACGGATTTTTGCTGTTTTTTAAAATAAACAAGAAATAAATTTTTAAAATTCACCATATATAATTAAACACATGAAAAAAATGAAATATCTCTCTTTTGCAATTTTATGCTTTATATGCTTTATAAATGCCAAAGCCCAATATAAAAATAATATTGTTCCTGACAAAAACAGGAAACATATTAGAAACCAAATACAACAAATGCATTCTGATAAAGATATGCTATCTGTATTTAATAAAAAAACAACACTGCTTAATTCTAAATCCTTGGTATGGAAGTGGGATACCATTATTACTTACGATACACTGAACAGCTTATATACAAGACATACACAAACATTTGATATTTATGGTAATGTTTTAATTGCATTAAACGAACAATGGCAAAACAATGCATGGGTGAATGATTTGAAAGATACTTATACTTATGATGCCAACGGAAACATGCTGACTCTATTAGAAAAACAATGGCAAACCAATGAATGGGTGAATCTTTTGAGAGGTACTTGCACTTATGATGCCAACGGAAACATGCTGACTCAGTTATATGAAGGATGGCAAAACAATGCATGGGTGAATCTTTCTATATATACTTGCACTTACGATGCCAATGGAAACATGCTGACTGAGTTATATGAAGAATGGCAAAACAATGCATGGGTGAATTGGTATAGATATACCTGGACTTATGATGCCAACGGAAACAGGCTGACTGTATTAGAAGAACACTGGCAAACCAATGTATGGGTGAATTATTATAGAGATACTTGCACTTATGATGCCAACGGAAACAGGCTGACTGGCTTATTTCAACAATGGCAAAACAATGCATGGATGAATTGGTATAGAGATACTTACACTTATGATGCCAACGGAAACAGGCTGACTGATTTAGAAGAATATTGGCAAACCAATGCATGGGTGAATGGTTCTATATGGACTTACACTTATAATGCCAATGGAAACATGCTGACTGTATTAGAAGAACAATGGCAAACCGATGCATGGGTGAATGATTATAGAGATACTTACACTTATGATGCCAACGGAAACAGGCTGACTAAGTTAAAAGAACAATGGCAAACCAATGCATGGGTAAATGATTATAGAGATACTTATACTTATGATGCCAATGGAAATTCAATAACTGGAAAAATTGAAAAATGGCAAAATAACTGGTTACCCGATATGGATTGTCTATACCTTATTTCTCAAAAAGAATATATCTGTGACGTTTATTGTTATCGTTACACAGCATCTTATAAATCTTTTAATACAGGAATACCCGAAATAGATGCTAATACCAGTTTAATTGTTTTCCCTAATCCTAGTACCCAAAATATTACCATAAAATACAATTCTTTCATAAAAAACAAAGAATGTATGATTTTAATTTATAATATTCAGGGACAATTACTTTTGCAACAACCATTACACCAAGAAAAACAGTGTATTGATATTAGTAGTTTTTCAAAAGGGATTTACTTATTAAAGCTAATGAGTAGTGATAAAACAGAAACAATAAAAATTATTAAGGAATAGTGATGATTTTTTTTTGTATTTGCAAAATATTAGGTAGAATCTGTTAATCATTGTGTTTTGCGATTTTCTGCTGTTAGATACGGGAATGTTATGGGTTCAAGAGGTTATGTAATCCCGTTTTTTATGAAAAAAAGAGAAGAAGGAGTTCTTCCAATCACACATAAAGACAAAGAAGGCTTTTAGTCGGAAGAATACTTAATAATAAAAAGTCCCGTTAGAAGATTTTTAGTCGGGAGAGTGCTTAATAATAAAAGTCCCGTTAGGGACAAAATATTTATAGCAATATTAAATAAACCTAAAAATAAAGTCCCGTTAGGGACGAAATATAATAGCTTATGTCCAATACATATACCCAAATATATCTTCAATTCGTATTTGCAGTTCAAGACAGAGCGTCTTTAATTCGGGCTGTCTGGAAAGACGAACTATACAAATATATAACAGGAATCGTCCAAAATAATAAGCATAAATTAATAGCAATAAACGGAATGTCTAACCATGTTCATGTTTTCGTAGGTTATAAACCACATCAGTCAATACCGGATTTATTGCAGGATATAAAAGGATCGTCTTCAGGCTGGATTAATAAAAAAGGGTTTGTAAAAGGCAAATTTAGATGGCAGGAGGGTTATGGTGCGTTTTCATATTCTCATTCTCAAATAGATAATGTAGTAAAATACATAATGAATCAGGAACAACACCATAAAAAGAAATCATTCCGTGAAGAATATTTAGAATTACTTAACAGATTTGATATAGATTATGATGAGAGGTATATATTAAAAGATATTGAATAATATATCGTCCCTACGGGACTTGTATTACTTTGTTATTGTTTTTTCTATAAATATTAAGTCCCTACGGGACTAAAAAATGCTCATAAGAAAAATTAAAAAACTTGACATATATCAATAATTAACGGATACTGCAAAATATTAGGTTTGAATATTTATGTCTTTTATTTTTTTAAAAATTTTATGTAATTAGTGTCTAAACGAAAACAAATAATATTTTCTCATATTGTCTCATTCCGAATTTATTTCGGAATCTGATTATCAAGTTATTATAGATTCTGAAACAAGTTCAGAATGACAAAAAGTATTGTTTTCGTGCAGGCACTAACTATATTGAAACGAGCACTGAAATGAATACTGAAATGAATTCAGCACAAGTTTCAGCACAGGTTACTGAAATAATCCTGAAACGATTTCAGTATAGTTTCAATTTTATTTATTCTTTAATAAATCCAAAGCTTTTTTAATACTAATTCTTTTGTCATTAAAAAAAGCAACAACAAAAGCATCTTTAAATCCTGATTTACGAACTTTATATTGAAGTTTGGTGGCTGCATCAAGTGTGTTTTCATTACCTGTTGTATATTTATACAGTCCATTATCAAAATATACTTTTACTTTTTTTAAATCCTTGAACACATCTGAATCTAAATTTTCTTTTTTGTTGAGAGTTTTAAACTGAACTCTAAAAGAGATATTTTTCTTATTTTCTAAAACATTTGCTTTGTCTTCTGTTTTATTTACAGATATTTCTTTATCATCATTTTTTACAATCTCCTCTTTATAATTTTTGTCTTCTGATTTTAGTTTTTGCTTTTTAAAAGCTTCTTTAATACCAATTCTTTTGTCATTAAAAAAAACAACAACAAAAGCATCTTTAAATCCTGATTTACGAACTTTATATTGAAGTTTAGTTGCTAATTCAAGTGTGTTTTCATCACCTGTTGTATATTTATACAGTCCATTATCAAAATATACTTTTACTTTTTTTAAATCCTTGAACACATCTGAATCTAAAGGTCTCTTTTTAGGAAAAGTTTTAAACTGAACCCTAAATGACACTCTGTTTTCATCAAAATCATTCTTTTTATTATTATTATTCAATTTTTTATTATCTGACTTATTTATTTTAACTTCTTTTTTATTTGTTTTTTCTTTATTATCTGTTTTTTCAATATTTTTTTTTGCAACAAATTGTTTTTCTATATCTTCTTTTTTAATGCCTTCTATTTCTGTTTTATACTGTTCAAAAGCTTTATAAATAGATAAGGCAACATCTTGCTGATTTTTTTCAGATGTTAAAAATTTTTCCTCATTTTTATTACTCAAAAAACCTGTTTCAATTAATATACTAGGCATTGTTGTCCTGTATAGCACCAAAAACCCTGCTTGTTTAACGCCTCTGTCAAATATACCAAGTGTTCCTGTTAATTGTTTTTGAACTTTTGATGCTATGTTAAGACCTTGTTCTAAAAAAGCATTTTGATAAAGAGTAAAAATAATATTGGCTTCAGGAGAATTAGGGTCAAATCCACTATATTTAGCAGTATAATCTTCTTCCATTAATACTGCTGCATTTTCTCTTTTTGCAACAGATAAATTAGCTTCGTTTTTATTTATACCCATAACCCAGGTCTCTGCTCCGTGTGCTATTGATGACCTGCACGCATTACAATGTATTGAAATAAATAAATCTGCCTTATTATCATTTGCAATATCAGCTCTCTTATAAACCTCTATAAACCTATCATCCTTACGGGTATATATCACTTTCATATCAGGAAAGTTATTTTTTATATATTCGCCTAATTTAAGTGCTATGCTAAGGACAACATCTTTCTCTTTTGACTTGGAATACCCTATACAACCAGGATCTTTACCACCATGTCCGGGGTCAATGACAACTGTTTTAACAGAATATTTTTTGTCAGGACCTGCATAAAATGAACTTAGCAGGAATATACAAATAATACCAAAAACTGTAAAATATCGTTTCACTAAAAAAAAATGTTTTATTTTTGAAAGTTCAAAATTAATTTTATTATTGCAAAGTAACAAAAATTATAATAATTTTGTTAGTAAAAATTTTATTTAAACATATATTCATATTTATAGTTGTAAACTTGTTATGTTTTACTATATATGCACAAGATACTATTAAACAAAACGAAAAAGACAGTTTAATATTATCTGCTGACACTATACAAAAGCCAAAAAGTAAAAAGTTTTTAATTGATTCTAAAGTAAAATATTCAGCTATTGACTCAATACTCTTTAACATTGAAAAGCAAAAAGTATTTCTTTTTGGTAATGCTGAGGTTAATTATAAAAGCATAAACATAAAAGCAGCATATATTGAAATAAATTTTAATACTAACTTAATGTTTGCCAAAGGTATTTCCGACTCAACAGGAAAAGAAACAGGAACGCCTGTATTTACCGAGGATAATCAAAGTTTTAAGTCAAAGGAAATAACTTATAACTTCAAGTCAAAAAAGGGCTTAATTAAAAATATATTTCTTGCTGAGGGAGAAAATTATATTCATGGCAAAACAGTAAAAAAACTTCCTGAAAATGAGATACTTATCAAAAACGGGCAATATACGACCTGTGAGCTTGAACATCCTCATTATCAAATAAAATTTTCAAAAGCAAAAGTCATTCCCAACGATAAAATAATTACAGGACCTGCATATCTGTGTATTGCAGATATTCCTACTCCTATAGCTATTCCTTTTGGATTTTTCCCAAACAAAAAAGGACAAGCTTCCGGCATCATAATACCCCGATATGGTGAATCTGCCAACCGCGGGTTTTTTCTGGAAAACGCAGGATATTACCTTGGAATAAATGATTATTTAGACCTTTTATTAACAGGCGACATCTATACAAGAGGCAGCTGGGCTTTAAAAACACACTCCAATTATAACAAAAGATATAAATATAATGGTAGATTTAGCTTAAATTATGCTATAAATATTTTAGGTGAAAAGGGACTTCCTGATTATTCAAAAAATAAGGACTTCTTCTTTAAATGGAACCACAAACAAAGTCCAAAAGCAAAACCTAACAGCAGATTCTCTGCTAATGTAAATGCCGGCACCAGTAAATACAATACTTTTAATCCTACAAGTACTGCTGATTATTTGTCAAACACTTTTCAATCAAATATATCTTATTCTAAAACATGGGCAGGAAAATATAATTTCTCAACAAATATACGACACAGCCAAAATACAATTAACAAACAGGTTAGCTTAAATCTGCCGGAAATAACTTTTTCTGTAAACCGTTTCTATCCTTTTAGGAAAAAAGAAAAAACAGGCAAATTAAAATGGTATGATAATATAAGTGTTAATTATGTGATGAACGCGAGAAATGATTTGACTACAATAGATTCTTTATTATTTACTTCCAATAGTTTATCAAAACTACGCAATGGTATTAAACATTCTATTCCTGTTAGAAGCTCATTAAAACTTTTTAAACATTTTACATTAACAAATTCAATAAATTGGACAGAAAGATGGTATTTGCAAAGCACAGAAAAAAAATGGAATAATGATACGTTATTTTCCAACAATGACACTATAACAGGATATCTTAACACTGACACTATTCAGGGATTTAAAGCAGCACACAATTTTAATTTATCCTCTTCTTTAAACACAAGAATATATGGAATGTTTCAATTTAAGAGAGGATTTGTCAGGGCTGTGCGACATGTGATAACACCAACAGTTAGTTTTACTTATCATCCTGACTTTAGTACTAAAAAATGGGGATATTATAAAGAAGTTCAAACAGACACGTTGGGAAATACTGGTAAATATTCAATATTTGAAAACGGGATTTATGGAACACCTTCAGCAGGAGAATCAGGAAAAGTAAGATTTGCCTTAACAAATAATCTTGAAATAAAAGTAAAATCAAAAAAAGATTCTGTTTCCGGAACAAAAAAAGTTGTTCTTATCAAAAATTTTACTGTCTCAACTTCTTATGATATTACAAAGGACTCTTTAAACTGGTCAAAAGTAGTAATGTCAGGAACAACTACTTTATTTAAAAATTTGTATATCAGATATGCAAGTATATGGGACCTTTATATTATTGACTCTACAGGAAGAAATATAAATAAATTTGAATGGCAGGAAAACGGGAAACTGCTTCGTCATTCTAAAACTGACTGGGCTTTAAGTTTAAACTGGTCGCTTAACTCTGATTCGCCTTTGTTTAATAAAAAGACATCTGAAACTTCTGACAAAAAAAATAAAGAAGAAACTGACTTTGACATACCATGGAATTTAGGTCTTCACTATACATTTAATTATAGCAATATGTTTGTCAGTCAAGAGCAGCCAAAACAAAAAAATATAATTCAGACATTATCGTTTAACGGAAGTATTAATATTAGCTCTAAATGGAAAATAGGATTTACATCAGGATATGATTTTCAAAATAATGACTTTTCTTATACATCAGTAAATTTTTACAGGGACCTGCATTGCTGGGAAATGAGCTTTAACTGGATACCAATAGGATTTAGAAAAAGCTGGAGTTTTAAAATAAACATAAAAGCATCTGCATTTAAAGATTTGAAATATGAAAAGAAAAAGGACTGGAGAGATATTATGTAGTATCTTGACAATTTAATTTCAGATCAGGCAGTTGCCTGATGGGGTTAATATTTTTGTATTACATTATTAGTAGAGACGAGGCATGCCTCGTCTCTACTGTAAAATCCGCCTAAGGCGGATCATTCCCTTCAGTCGGGCGTCAGTCAGTCGCCTGACTTGATGCCTGACCAATATGTGTCATCGGGCAATTGTCTTTGCTCAACATAAATAAATAATTCCAATAAAGTTTAAAAAATTATTTATTTAAAGATTCTTTTAATGATTTTTCAATTTTTATTATATTATAATTATCCCAAAAATCCTCGTTATATTCACCAATAATTGCTTTAATAGGTCTATAGTCATTAATATTTTTTATACTGTCAAGAGCAGAAGTATTTACTTTTTCTATATCTGTTATAACTAAATTGGCAGAATAAAATAGTTTAAAATCCTGTTTTTCTTTAGTATTTTCTCCTATATATGTTGAATTTGAAATAATTGTCTTTAAATACCAAATATTATTTATTTCCTGATATTCTGTTTTTGAATAATAATCAACTATGCCGGTTTGTTTAATTCCGGTAAATATATTTAATATTAGATTTTCAGTTTTTAATAGTTCCCAGTATTTTATTAAATCTGCAATTTTTACCGGTTTCCAGTATTTTATTTTTTCTTTACAAGATGAAGATTCAATTGCAACAAAAGCATAAGTGTCAGTTGTAATGTATAACTTACCTTCAGGCAACAATTTTTTTATCTTTTTTTTGGGATAAAAACTAATCACATATATATAATTATTATCAATTTTTGTTATCTTTTCTATTTTATAATTAAAATATTTGAATTTCTTTTTTACTCCAAAATTTGATGGCTTAGTAACAAAATCGTGATATAATAATAAATTATCTATGCCATTACCACTAGCACATCCAAGTTCACCTTTACTTACATCTTTTTTTGTTCTGCCCTCAATTAATTTAATTTTATAATCTTTTGCATTAAAATAAGGTTTATATATTTCCACGACAATTTCTGATAGTTCGGTAAGTTTATTATCCTGTTGAATATTTTGTCTGTAAAAACCTGTCATTTTAGTTAATTGACCAGGGTAATTTTTATCTAAATTATCAATTGCTTTTAATATAATATCTGTTGGATTTAAAGGTTTAATTTTAACTTCATTAAGAGTGTAAGTTTTAGGAACAAGATAAATATGACAATCTCTATGATTTATTTCTAAAATTTTACATTTGTAGGTTTTATAGCCAATATATGAGATGGAAACAGAATCATTTATGTTGTTTTTGCTGACTTTTAACACAAATTCTCCATCTTTATTTGATACGGTGCCAATATTACTGTTTGTTAAACCTATATTTGCATAAGAGAGAGGTAAATTAGTATTTTTATCAATTACTATACCATTTACAGTAATTAAATTCTGAGAAAAACAAACAAAAGTGTTTAATAATAGCACTAAAAATATGAAGCTAATTTTTAATGCTAATTTTAAAGATTTCATTTGTGACTTGAGTTCAGCAAATTATTTTTACAGATATTTATAAGTTAATTTGTTTTTATGCAAGCAAATTAATTCATAATAAAAGGATAAGAAACACCATTTACTGTTGCAACAGCATTAGCATCACAATTGCCATTACCATAGTCCACTGCAATAGTTGGAACATCCTGTATATTCAAATCAAGAGTTCCGCTTCTGACCCACCTGCAGTCAATTTTAACATTTAAAGGACTTGTAATAGTAATATTATAACTTTTACCATTTGCACTTATTCCGTTTTGTGTTCCTGTAATTGAGTATTCATCATCCCATGGATTTAATATTGTAGATTCGCCATTTATCCATTCTCTTTCTCTGTCAGAGTTCCAGTGAATAGTGCCTCCATTATTAGGTTTGGTAATCACAGCATCTATAATATGAATAGAAAAAACCAAATTAGTGTCTATATTATAGCCGGTATTAGTAACTGTTTTTGTGCCTTCTACTTTATTATCATCCACATAATAATTATCAACTGTTGTGGTAAATACAGAACCAACGGTGCGATATCTGCCTGTGCAATGAACTAATATTTTACCTCTTCTGTATCTGCCGCTTGGTGGATTTTGCTGACAATTGGAACTGCCAAAATCTATGATTAAATTTTTAGGCCATGTAGTATTAAAAGGAATAATTGTAAGAGTAATACATGGACTAATTGTTATTATAGAGCTGTCGCTCATTATGGATGAAATGTCTTTACTTCCATAAATAGTATCTTCGGTTTTTTTCATACCATCTTTAACCTGGGTAAAAATATCATTAAATATATTTTCGGCTAAAGCATCATCGCCAGCTGCTGAAACATCATAGGTTTCATTTTCATCTTTATCTTTTCTGCAGGAATTGAAAATTAAACTAAACGCAATAATTACTGCTAATGCAGCATAAAAAATTTTATTTTTCATAATTAATAAATTTTTTAGTTAATAAATAAAAATAATTTTTATAATTTGTCAAAGATATAATTTTTTTTATAAACCAGATAAGAATAAGAAAAAAAGTTTTTTTTATCAGGTTTAAAATCCTGCCTCTCTATTAATTTCCATTCATTAAGATTGATTTCAGGAAAAAAAGTATCTGCTTCAAATGATTTATGAACTTTTGTTAAATATAATTTGTTGGTATATTTCAAAAACTGTCTGTAAACAGATGCACCACCTATAATAAAATTTTCTTTATTGTCATCGCATTTATTTATAGCATCTTCAATAGAATAAGCCATAACACAATCTTTTATTTTATCATTTTTATCATCTGATATAACGATATTTGTTCTGTTGGGCAAGGCACCATTGGGTAATGAAAAAAAAGTATTTTTTCCCATTATAACAGTATGGTTTGCTGTTATTTTTTTAAATCTTTTTAAATCATCAGAAATATGCCACAACAGTTTATTGTCTTTGCCAATAGCATTATTTTCTGCTATTGCTACTATGATTGAAATGTCTTTCATTTTTGTAATTATTTTTTACTAAAAAAACTATAAATACTTAATGGTTAATCAAAAGTTGAAATTAAAAATGACCATTTAAAGTATATATTGGTTCAAAGAAAATATTAGGGGGACAATAGGTTTTATTGTAACCGTTCATAGATTGAAATTAAAATAATAAAGTCAAAAGCCAAAAGACAAAAATTAAAAGTCAAAAGTATCTTGAGTTCAGAACATTTATCTTGATTTTGAA
>CAZOSY010000051.1:0-14219 GCA_964582565.1 uncultured Bacteroidales bacterium
GTTATTCATATTTTTTCCCTTTAGGAAAAATATTTTTAATACAATTTTAAACAGTAGAGACGAGGCATGCCTCGTCTCTACTAATAAGAATGTAATACAAATAAAATTGTGTGAATGAGTAGTTTCATTTTTTATATATAATATAATCACTTGATATTACGGATGTTATAAGGTTTTATACCGTTGGATAGGCATCCTACGGCATTTATTATTTTTGTGTATCCTACTTACCAGTAACAAAAAACCAGTCTGCCTTAAGCGGACCAATGAACAGACAATACTATCTAAAATGTAACGTGGATAATATTAAAATTGGGTATTGAAAATAACTAAACTATAGATAGCCCAATTGGGATTTGTCCGCATAAGGCAGATGGAATTTATTTAGAAATTAGAATAGTTAGGTCAATTGTAATTTTTGTCCATATAATAATTTCTCCACAAATTTTATCTACTCTAATGAATTATTACCTGCATATTTTAGAAGATATAAAGGTTTTATTCATATAAACTAAATGGAGGATATTTATCAGTAGTCAGCAAGGAATTATATACAGAGACCCTGAGTGACCATCTCATCACGCCTGCAACAAAATCAAACATTCCTCTTGGATAATTACCTGTAAACAATATTGCAAACCATGCAATAATTGTACATACAAAGAGTGCAAAATAAAGAAACTCAAGAATAAAAAAGTGTGGTATGGCTAAAAACCATTTAACCAAAGGCATTCCACCTTTAAGTTCTTTTTTTACATCAGGATAAGCTATTTCAATATGAACGCCCTGTTCTTCATCAGTAGAAGGATATTCATCTCTAAGCAATATTAAATAAGAGAAAATTCTGAAAGAAAACTTAGTTATAGAAACATTCCAGTCAAACCACCATTTAGGATACTTTTTACGAAAAAGAATCATTAATAATGTTGGAATAAATAAAATACCATTATTAAGCAAAATAAGTATTATCAAAATAGGAATGACCATAAGAACACGAAAAAAACTGGTAAGCCGATTTAATTTTTCCGAATAATCAATTTTTAAGTTTGCCGGGTAATTACTATTAGATTCAATCATTGTTACTCCTTTCTTTTGTTTAGTAAAAAAATAATTTAATTAATAAAATAAAATAATAATATAGTGTGCAAATATACAAAATTATGCTCAATGCACCAATCAGATGTTAAATATTTATGGTTTAAATTTTGTTAATTATTCAGTATCCGCTTAAAAAAGGCTGGTAAATCTTAATCTCTCGCAAAGACGCAAAGACGCCAAGTTATTTATCTCAAATGCTTTGCAGTTTTGTTGTTGTCATTAATTCATTATTTTTTTTACCATTGTTTTTTGAGTGGATACATTATTCAGGTATTAAAATTTTTATTACTATTTAGGTATAAGGGTATATGGTATAAAGGTATAGGGTATAGTAGTCGCACTCATCCCTTATTTCAATATTTCCCTTATACCTTATACCTTATTCCTTATTTCCCCTATTCCTTATTTCTCTATACCTGAATAGTTACAAATTTTTTAATAAAATTGTTTGTTTTGGTTTAATTTAGCATATCAGAGCTAATAATCTCAAAATCTTATATATAAAAGCAACATAGATAATATTCCTGCAAGCATAATAATTTTATATAAAGTGCTTAAAAAAGAATAGTCCTGTTTTTTACTGGCTTTATAAATTTTGCATACTAAATAGATAAATGGTATTTGAATTGCTATAAGAAAATACCAGAGAAGTAACTTATAACCTGTTTGAAAACATTTTATCTGAACAAAAAACAAAAGCAAGAATGAAATTATTGTTAAGATTGTAACTATTGTTTTAGTATTTTTTATACCTAACACAACTGGTAATGTCTTACAACCTACTTTTGCATCGCCTTTAATATCTTCAATATCTTTAATTATTTCACGGGCTAATGAGATGATAAAAGCAAAAAATGTATATAATAATATAAAGTTCTTAATATTTCCAAAGTAAAAAACATTTCCAAATTTTGATTTAAGAGCATAAAATTCAAACAACCATACTATAAAAATAACAGAAGCAGACAAAAGAGCTATGAGTAAATTGCCGGATAAAAAACTACGTTTATATCTAATAGAATAAAACCATAGTATTGCTGATAGTATAACGTTAACAAATCCTAAAAAAATATATCCCGTTTTATAAGCAACATAAAACCCGATAATTATAGCAATAGTACTAAAAACTGTATGTAATAATATTGCTTTTTGTCTGGGAATATACTTGCCCAATATAAGCTTATCAGGATTATTTATACGGTCAATTCTTATATCAAAATAATCGTTTATAATATATCCTGCACCTGAAACAAATATTATTGATAAAACCAAAAGAAAAAAATCCAATTCATTTAATTGTGAACTAATATTTTTTAATTGTAAACCAGGGTTTATTATACAAAATCTGACCAAATACATTGTTAATGCTATTATCAAAAGATTTTGCAAACGAAAAAGTTTTAAATATACAGATATTTTCTTCATTTGTTTATATTGTTGGATAGGCATCCTACAGCATTTATATTGTTGTAATTAACTTATTTTTAGTTATTCAGCTCACTATCGTCTGTGACGAGCAACAGCGGGTTATCTCATCCACTTATCATTAATTTTCAATACTTGTTCAACAATATCTCTTACACAACCTTGTCCTCCATTTTTATATGATATATATTTTGAAATGGATTTTATTTCTTCTACTGCATCAGCAGGGCAAGCAGGCAATCCTACATTAAGCATTATTTCATAATCAGGTATGTCATCTCCCATATATAAAACATTTTTTGAATCAATATTATTTTTAGTAATATAATTTTTATAAAATTCAAATTTGTTTTCTATGCCCACAAAAACATCTTTAATACCTAATTTTAAAAAACGTTTTTTCACAGTTTCAGAATCAGAGCCGGAAATTATTATAACTTTAAAACCTTTTTTAGCAGCAAGTTGTAATATATATCCGTCTTTAATATTTGATGTTCTCACAAAGTTATTATCAGATACAAGCCATATATTTCCATCAGTCAAAACACCGTCATAATCAAAAATTAAAGTGTTTATTTTTTTTAAAAGCTCTCTATAATCAATCATTTTTTATTTGTTTTATATTGTTTAATTTTGTTTTAATTAAAAAATCCCGAAAGGGATTTAATTTTCACCCCGTTAGATAATTAATAAATTAATGAAAAATAATGTTTTAAACTAAATATCTAACGGGGTAAATAACCAAATGTGAAACCTATGGTTACAAACTACGTAGCATTCATCTTCAATCCTAAAAGGATTGAACAAAAAACAATCATTATGGCACATACACAGATATTATATCAAATCGTTTATTCAACCCTTAAGGGTTGTTTGGTAGATTATTATTAACTTACTCCGCATACACCCCGTAGGTCTTATGACCAACGGGGTAAATACGGAGTTATTCATATTTTTTCCCTTTAGGAAAAATATTTTTAATACAATTTTAAAAAGTTATGCTTAAATATAAGAATGTAATACAAATAAAATTGTGTGAATGAGTACTTTTATTTTTTATATATAATATAATCACTTGATATTACGGATGTTATAAGGTTTTATTATTTTTGTATCTCCAAATTTTTAAGAAGTCTGAATTTTTTAGTTTATGAATTATTCAGGTTAAATGTTTCATTTTCATAATATTATCGGTCATTAAATCATATATTTTTTTATAATCATCATTATAAGAGAGTAAATCCAAATGCTGATTTATTGTCTGTATATCTTTTCTTATTGCAGGTCCTGTTTGTGCATTATAAGGGCTATTAAGAGCAATTTTATTTGCTGTCTCTTTTATCAAAGGTATTAGTATATCAAAATCAATATCGTATTTTTTTAAAATATCTTCTGCAATATAATACATATAATTTGTAAAATTACAAGCAAATACAGCGGATAAATGTAATAATTTTCTTTTTTCAGAATTTATAACATATACATATTTTGATAAATCTTTTGCAAAAGCAGACAATATTTCCTGATTTTTCAATGTGTTTGCTTCTATACAAACAGGTATTGTATCAAAATCCAAACATCTGTTTTTGGTAAATGTCTGTAAAGGATAAAAAACGCCAAAATTTGACGAGTCAGTTTTAAAAATTTCCATAGATACAGAACCGGATGTATGAACTATCAAATTATTCTTTAAATGAATATTTTTTACAACTGATGATATAGCCGAATCTGTAACAGCAATAATATAAAGGTCTGCATCTGTAACAATATTATTCAAATCTGTTGTATATGATGTATGAATTTTATTGCCAAGGATTTTTGCTGCTCTCTCTGTATGGCTATATATCTGAACAATATTTTTATTTTTTTTCTTAAAAGCCAAAGCCATATTAGTAGCAACATTCCCCGCTCCTATCAGCACTATTTTTTCTATCCTGAATAAAGGCATTATAAAATAAATTATGAATTATGAATACTTAAAATGAACTAAAACCTGTGCTGAACTCGTTTCAGTATACTTAAAATTAGAAATATAAATGCCGTCAGGCATCTGCCTGCTCTAACGGAATAAATGACTGTTTAAAATCTATCATAATTTCATTCAACAGTAATATTTTTTATTGCTCCACTATTTTTATAAAATTGAACTTTTGTTTTTTTTGCAGGTAAATATTCTACAACTCCAAATTGACTAATCAGTAATATTGTATCAGATTTTGTTATATTTCCCTGATTTACAGATACTTTGGCATATTCAGGAATACGATAATATAAACCATGTTTTTTTTCTTTTGATTTTTCATTAACAGTATTAAAAACATCTATCACTTGTGTATCAGCAGTTCTGTCAATATTAATATTTACTTTCTCACCATTTTCATCTCCTATATTTAAAATACCTTTCTCTGATGAAAACTTAAATAAAGTTGTAGATTCAAAGTTTCCATTTTTTTGTGGCATATATGTGAACTTATATTTTATAATCTCTGTTAAAGTATAACCTGTGAAAAGTGTTAAATATTCATTTTCAAGTTTGTCCAACTCTTTACTCATATATTCAAGAGTTGATTTTTGATAATTAACTTCATCAAAGCCGGTTATTAAATTATATCTGCTCTCTCTAATCTTATCCAAAAAATCAGCAGCATCTTTTGCCTTTTGTTCTAATGTTTTTTTTACTATTTTTTTCTTAAAAAAACGCTTTTTAACAGTAATCGTATCTATTCTAACCCTTTTAATAATAGTATCTATTTTTTCAAACAAATTATTTTCTGCTAAATATCTAAAATTTTTATCGGGCTGCTCTAATACTTTCTTTTTTTTAGAAATAATATGTGTATGGGAAATACTCTCTGAATTATCATTTACATTACATATTAAGCCAGATTCGTCAAGACCTAATAAAAACATTCTGTTTTTTTTGCAAATATTATTACCTAACTCAATAAAATAAAATTGACTCGGATCTCTTTCAGAGTAACTATTAATATCTACGTCAGTTAATTGATAGGAATTAGAATTCTTTTTTATAACATCTTTTAATCCAAGATATTTTTCTGCAAAATTAGCATAAGGACCTTTTATTTTATTAGTCCTTTCAACTATTACATCAACAGTGATAACAGTTTGTGGCAAGGCATAATACAAGCCCTGTTTTTGTGGAAGGTTTTTACATTTATTAATATGTATAACATTAAAACTTGAACATCTTATCAGGAAAAAACTTATCAGTATTATAAAAATATACTCTGTTTTAATAAAAAATGATTTCATAAAATTTAAAATTAAAAAAGTAATGAACAATGACCTGGATACACTTCGCTACTTGGCAGTCCTAATGATGATAAATGACTTAAATTTAAAATCATTCGGGTGTATGACTGATTCCTATAAATTATTTTTTAGAACAAATATAAATCCTTTTTTTATATAATCCTTTTTTTTATAACAATTTATTTTTCTTACGAAATAAAAATAACCCTAAAAATGTAATAATTCCATTTAAAATCAATAACTCAAAACCAAATTTATAACCATTAAACAAATTTTCAGAGTTAACATTTAAAAAATAACAAATAACAGGTGATAATATACAAACAACAGGGACAAATTTATCTTTAACATTAAACTTTGTAAACAAACCAAAAGAAAATAATCCGAGCAAAGGTCCGTAAGTATATCCGGCAACTGTATATAATTCATCAATAACAGCTTTATTATTTATCTTTTCAAAACCAGTAATAACCAATAATAACAAAGCGGCAAAACATAAGTGGACTATATATCTTGTTTTTTCTTTATTTTTTTCTGTCAAATATTTTTTTTCTTTAAAGCCCAAAAAATCAATGCAAAAAGAAGTGGTAAGTGCTGTCAAAGCACTGTCAGCACTTGAATATGCAGCAGAAATCAATCCGATAATAAAAACTACACCTGCAAATGGTCCTAAATATTTTAAAACAATTATCGGAAACAGGTTATCTGTTTTTAAAGGTATTTCAATACCTTTTTGTTTTGCAAAAATAAATAACACAGCACCCAAGAATAAGAAAATAAAATTAATAATAATAAGCACAATACTAAACCAGAACATATTTTTTTTTGCATCATTTATATTACGACAGCTCAAATTTTTTTGCATCATATCCTGGTCCAAACCTGTCATAACAATTGAAATAAATACTCCACTTAAAAATTGCTTTAAGAAAAAACGTTTATCATTCCAGTCAGAAAAAAATATTTTAGAATATCCTTTATCAGAAACAGAGCTGACCAAATCCGAAAAATTCATATTCATTTCTCTGCCAATCAAAATTATTGATAATACCACAGCTATGAGCATAAATGTTGTCTGCAAAGAATCTGTCCATACTATGGTCTTTATTCCACCTTTTAAAGTATATAATATAATAATAATCATAAAGATGGTAACCGTAGCCCAAAAAGGAATGCCCCAGCTATCAAAAACAAAAATCTGTAATACATTGACAACAATGAACATACGAAAAGAAGCTCCGATTATTCTTGATATTAAGAAAAATAATGCTCCTGTCTTATAAGAACTTCTACCCAAACGTTTATCAAGATATGTATAAATAGATGTTAATTTTAATTTATAATATACAGGCATTAATACAGTAGTAATAAATAAATATCCTACAAAAAATCCAAACACCATCATCATATACGAAAACTTGGTATCTCCTACCCAACCCGGAACAGAAATAAATGTAACACCTGAAAGAGAAGCACCTATCATTCCATAAGCAACAACATACCAGATAGATGACCTGTTGCCAATAAAAAATGCCTCATTATTTGATTTCCTTGTGGTGAACCACATTATCACAAACAATAAAACCGTATATGCTAAAAAACAAAGTAATATATACTGAGCCGACATTTAATAAATATTTTAAACTAATTTTATAAATTTGCAAAAAAAACAAAAGTAAATAAAGTTTGTATATAGGATATACTCTAAAAAGTAATTTTAGCACAAAATCAATAACAAATCCGATATTTTTTAGTATATGCTCATAAAATTATTAATCCGTCAGCTGCCTGACCAAAATTAAATGCATATTACAAATCAATTGGAAAACAAAAATATAAAGTACATTGCAAATCCGATACAATAAATTATAATTCACCTGTTAAAGTGTGTCCTTTAATTTCAGGACACACTTTAACGGGGTAAACTGTTTACTATGTGAATGGTTACAAAAAAACATAACAAGTGATTAATTATCCATCAAAACTAATTGAAAATGCTGTAAATGAACTTGCCAAATTACCTGGTATTGGCAAAAAGACAGCTTTGCATCTTGCATTACACCTGTTAAAACAAGATGTTTCAGAAGTGGAAAACTTTGGAAATACAATAATAAAGATGCGCAAAGAGATTAATTATTGCAAATATTGTCATAACATATCCGACTCTGATATTTGTAATATTTGTTCTAATATAAAACGAGACCACTCTGTTATTTGCGTTACAGAAGACATAAGAGATGTTATGGCCATTGAAAACACAAATCAATATAATGGAATATATCATATATTAGGCGGAATAATCTCTCCTGTTGAAGGCATAAGTGCTGATGACATTAACGTTCAATCACTTATAAACAGAGTTAAAAAAAATAGCATAAAAGAAATTATTATGGCTCTAAATACTACCATAGAAGGCGATACAACAACATTTTATATTTATAAAAAACTTAAACATCTTGACATAAAATTTACTACCATTGCCAGAGGCGTTTCTATTGGCGATGAACTTGAATATACTGACGAAATAACCCTTGGACGCTCTATTATAAACAGGATACTTTATAAAGATTATATGCCAAAATAATTGGTAAGATTTTAGAAATTTTTTGTTTTTTGAGAATAAACACTATTACAGATGTTAAAAAACAAAGGCAATAATAATAAAGTTTTTAGGTTTTTCATGATAATAAATTTTTATTCCTTAGGATTTGCTATATAAGTTTTAACTTCTGGTGCATTTAGATTATTGTATTTATCAATTTCCCTACATTTTGCTTTATAGACTTTAATATCACTTGCATTAATACATTTAGTATCTTTTATTATCCCACAAAGAAAATAGCGATTAAATTTCCCTGAAAGGGAAAAATATGAATAACCACGTATAAAATGCGTGGTAAAAAATATTATCTATATAGAACCCCGAAGGGGTTCAATCCTTTCAGGATTGTTTATTAATTATCTATTATTAACCATAGATTGTATCTATGGTTATTCAAATTAAACTCTTTCAGAGTTTCCTTAAATCCGTAAGAATTTAAGGAGTATCTTATTTATAATATTCGTGTATTTTTTGGCAGAATATTTTATATAGAACTTTTTTATAATTTATAGTTGCTCTAATTTTACTCCGTTAAATAATGCGAAGCATTAAAATCTACGATTTTATTTAACGGGAAAAACTACGGTGCAGGCAGTTTAGCAATTTAATTTATCTATCCAATAATTTTAAGGATTGCATTTTTATTTGGTTTTATTATTCCTTTTTCAGTGATAATGCCTGTAATATATTTTGCAGGAGTAACATCAAATGCAGGGTTTATGACTTCAGAGTTTGGGCAGCAGACAAGTATTTTTTCTAATCTACCATCTTTTGTCATACCTGTTTGATACAAAACTTCGTCTTTATCTCTTTGTTCAACTGGTATATCTTTGCCTGAATCACATTTTAAATCAAATGTTGAACAGGGAGCAGCAACATAAAAAGGCACATTAAATTCTTTGGCTATAACAGCTTTTTCAAAAGTTCCTATTTTATTGGCCGTATCGCCATTTTTTGCTATTCTGTCAGCTCCAACAATGAACATATCTATCTTACCTTTTGACATTAAATAAGCTCCTGCATTATCAGGAATTATTTTATAAGCTATATTTTCATTTTTAAGTTCCCATGCAGTAAGTTTTGCTCCCTGACTTCTTGGTCTTGTTTCATCAACAAAGACAAGAATTTTTTTTCCGTTATTATGTGCTGTATAAACAGGTGATAAGGCGCTGCCATAATCAACAAAACCGAGCCATCCGGCATTACAATGTGTCTCTATATTATATCCGTCTTTTATTATTTCATTTCCATATTCTCCTATTTTTTTTGCATCTTCAACATTTTTATCTGCAATATTATCAGCTTGTTTAAGTGCAAATTCTTTGGAATGTTTTAAGGCATTAAAAACGCTATTAGTAGCAAAAAACAAATCTTGAGCTGTTGGTCTTGTTGATTCAATATCTTTTTTTGCTTTTTTTACATATTCAATAAAATTATTTTTTGGTGCCTGTAAAATTGCCTGTGCCATAGCAAATCCTGCTGTCGCACCTATTGCTCCCGCTCCTCTTACTATCATAGTTTTGATAGCATTACAGGTGTCAAAATAATTTTTTGATTTATAAATGCTGAATTTAAAAGGTAACAGATTTTGATTGATAAGAAATACCGTAGAATCTTTAAACCATACTGTTCTGTAATGTTTATTGTCAACTTTCATGTTTTTATTATATAATAAAAAAAACCTGTAATTATTTCAGTTACAGGTTTTAGTAGCGGGGACAGGATTCGAACCTATGACCTTTGGGTTATGAGCCCAACGAGCTACCACTGCTCCACCCCGCAATATATATTAAGGGGAGTTCTAATAATTACTTTTTATTACAAGTGGCTGCAAAATATAATTATTTCGTTGTCGGGCAAAATCTTTCCTCACCATAGCTATGGCTATGCCTGCGGAATATTTTACCCTCCGCCTCATACTGATATTTTTCGCTCACTTTCATATACAAAACCAATTATTAGAACTCCCCTTAATATTTATAAAAATATGACTTTTAAAATTAAAATGCAAAGATATATTTTGTTTCTTTGCTTTACAAATGTTTTTTAATATTTTTTTATTTATGGATAATCATAAAGCAGGATTTGCAAATATTATTGGTAATCCTAATGCAGGAAAATCCACATTGATGAATGCTTTGTTAGGAGAGAAGCTTTCAATTATCACATCAAAGGCACAGACAACGCGTCATAGGATAATGGGAATTGCTAACGGAGAAAATTTTCAGATAGTTTATTCTGATACACCGGGAATTCTTAAGCCACATTATCTTTTGCAAAAGGCAATGATGAGTTTTATTGATACAGCTATACAGGATGCAGATATATTCTTATTGGTTATAGATATTAATGAAAAATTTGAACATAATGAAATATTAAAAAGAATAGAGATGACAGATAAACCAATATTAGTATTGATTAATAAGATTGACATCTCTGACCAAAAAACAGTAGAGAATAAGATTGATTACTGGAATAATAAGTTAAGTAAAGCTGATGTAATACCTGTTTCTGCACTTAAAGGATTTAATATAGATTTTATTTTTAGCAAAATACTTAAAAAACTTCCTGTATCACCTGCTTATTTTCCTAAGGACCAGTTAAGTGATAAGATTGAAAGATTTTTTGTTTCAGAAACTATACGTGAAAAGATATTTATTTACTATAAACAGGAAATACCATATTCTGTTGAAATAATGATAGAGACATTTAAAGAAATGAATAAAATAGTAAATATTCGTGCTATTATTTATGTTATACGTGATTCACAAAAATCTATAATTATAGGGCATAAAGGGAAAGCAATAAAAAAAATAGGCATAGAAGCAAGGAGAGATATTGAGAAATTTTTGAAAAAGCATGTTTATCTTGAGCTATTTGTAAAAGTCAGTAAAGATTGGCGTAACAGCGAGAAGCAGTTGCGTAGATTTGGTTATAGCAATTGACATCTAATACCAAACAGCCAACAAGATATAGGCGACATTCTGCGAATGTCTCAATGCAGAAAATAAATTAAAAAATGCAAAATAGAAGAAATTAGAAAAACTTTGCAGTTTTCATTTTTCAATGGAGCGAAGCGACTATTATTGTTACATAACAGAGTATAGTTTTTCTAGAAATAGTATTTAGGATTAATTTATTATTATCTCAGTATTATCTTTGTTAAAGAAATGATATTCAAGGAGATGGTGAGATGACATTTTACAGATACTAATATGTTTTTTTAATTTAAGAGACCATTTTTTTTGTATAGAAAAAAATCCTTTTGTAAGATATGCATGGATAAATGGATGGACTGTTATTTTAAGGTATTTTTCGTTTTGTTTTTCTGTAAGATATTTTATATTATCTTCTATTTTATCAATAATGGTTATACTTGCTTCAATTTTTCCTGTGCCTCCACATACAGGACATTTTTCAAGTGTATTAATACTTGTTTCAGGTCTGACTCTTTGTCGTGTGATTTGTATTAATCCAAATCTATTGACAGGTAGTATAGTATGTTTGGCGCGGTCATTTTTCATTTCTTCTTTTACTTTTTCGTAAAGAATTCTGCGGTTATGACTTTCGTGCATATCAATAAAATCAATAATAATAATTCCACCAATATCACGAAGTCGTACTTGATGTGCTATTTCAATTGCTGAATTAAGGTTTATCTCAATAGCATTAGCTTCCTGGTCATTATTAGATTTTATTTGGCGTCCGCTGTTTACATCAATTGTATGTAAAGCTTCTGTATGTTCAATAATTAAATATGCGCCGTTTTTTATTGTTACTATTTTTCCAAAAGAACTTTTAATCTGTTTTTCTACATTAAAATGTTCAAGGATAGGTGTTTTTTCTTTATATTGTTTAACAATGTTTATTTTTTCAGGAGCAATGATTTTAATATAATTTTTAATATCTTTAAAAAGCAAATCATCATTAATATATATATTATTGAAAGATTCATTAAACATATCTCTGATTACAGTTGAGGCAAGACTAAGTTCTCCAAATATTTTTTGTGGTGCTTTGGCTGATTGTAGTTTATCAATACAGCTTTTCCATTTTCCGAATAAATCTTTTAGGTCTGCGTCCAGGTCAGCTACCTTTTTATTTTCGGCAACTGTTCTGATAATAATGCCTGTATTTTTTGGTTTGATGCTATTGACGAGCTTTCTTAGTCGGTCTCTTTCTTCATCATCTCTTATTTTTTGGGATATAAAAACGCGATTTGAGAAAGGTATAAGCACGAGATATCTACCGGCAAATGATATATCACAGGATATCCTTGGACCTTTAGTTGATATTGGTTCTTTTGATACTTGAACTAAAATTTGTTGGTTAAGATTCAATATATCAGATATTTTTTTAACTTCTTTCTCTTTTGTAGATTTATTATTTACAGGTTGTTTTTGATTATAATTGCCGGAAATAACATGTTTGGTATATTTATATAAAGTTTTTATATTTTGTTGATTAGTATCAAAATAATGCAAAAAACCATCTTTTTTATATCCTATATCAATAAAAGCAGCATTAAGCCCTGATGCTATTTTTTTTACTCTTCCAAGATAAATATCACCGACAGCATAATTATTATCTTTTTTTTCTTTATGAAATTCTACAAGACGTTTATCCTCTAAAAAAACAATATTAATTTCTGAAGTATGCGCATCTATAATTAATTCTTTATCCACGACAAATTTATTTTTATGCAAATATTACTATTTACTGATTTGATTCAAAATGGAATGCTATTCTATTGAGAGTAAAAAATACTGTGAAATAAATGGTTAAGAAAATAAAATAGAACCCTGATTTTTTTTATTTCTTTTTATGTCTGTTTTTTCTTAAACGTTTTTTTCGTTTATGTGTAGACATTTTATCACTTTTTCTTTTTTTTCCACTAGGCATATAACTTATTGATTTAATGTGTTAAAAAATATTATATAATTACTAAACTTAATAATATTAAAAAGTTTAGTTATTGTTTCTGTTGATATGAGTATCCGCATCAGGCAGAAAAGTAAAATATTTTTATTTTACTTTTGTTTTAACTTCATCGGTAAAAATTTTAGCAGGTTTAAAAGCAGGAATATTATGAGCTGGAATAATAACAGTAGTATTTTTAGAAATAACTCTTCCTGTTTTTTCAGCTCTTTTTTTAATAATAAAGCTACCAAATCCTCTTAGATAAACATTATCACCATTGATCAGGGATTCTTTTATAGAGTCCATAAAAGCTTCAACAGTTGCCTTAACTGTAACTCTTCCAATTCCTGTTTTGCTTGCAATTTCTGCTATAATTTCTGCTTTTGTCATATTTATAATTTTTTAAAATATTTATTTTTTTAAATTTAGAAATAGAGTGCAAATATAGTTTTTTAAATTAATAATGGAATAAATATTTTTTTTTATTGGCTAAATATTATTTTGAGCTGCTACATAAAATAGTATTTTACCAGCTACCCTATTTTTATTTAGCTTGAGATTCCTTATTCCGCGGAGTTTATACTGAACCCAGTGAGGAATTTTTTGTTAGAATCCCTTAGTCAATTTTCTTATTACTATACAAGTCAATCCATTTAGGATATTATTTATAATATTCGTGTATTTTTTGGCAGAATATTTTATATAGAATTTTTTTATAATTTCTAATTGCTCTAATCAAAATCTTATCCGCATAAGGCGGACAGTGAGTAATATAAGAATATAACAATTTAACAATATAACAATTTTAAGTATTCGCAGGCATTTTGAATTTCATAATCCGTAATCTCAGAAGAACTGACCTCAATGACCATAATTTAATATAAAACATATATATACAGGA
>CAZOSY010000052.1:0-14209 GCA_964582565.1 uncultured Bacteroidales bacterium
ATAAATTTTGACTACCATCAGCTCGGGCAATCATATGAAGATGACTTGGCATTAAACACCAGCCAAATATTGTTAATTCTTTATCGGCACTCGTTATAAACGAGCGCCAGCTGGGTTTGTTGAAGCATAAGAGCTTTCTATTGTACAATTATTTTTTTGGAAATAGTTTGCGAATCTATTGTTATTCTTAAAAAATACATTCCTTTAGGATATTCTGACATCATTATCTCTACTTCGTTTTCAGTAATATTTTGATTTTTGAGTAATTTACCACATAAATCAAAAAGCATAACATTTTTTATAGTTAGTTTTGAACGAATGAACAATCTGTCATTTACAGGGTTCGGATAAACATTAAACTCATTGATTAAGAACTCATTGATTGAAGCTCCCGAGTAATCAGAAATTTTTGATACTCCTGTGCTTGTGGCTACCCATAGGTCATCCTGTGAATCTACTTCCAAATCCCTAATTACCGGGCCTATTAATCCATCTGACACATCAAAACCAGTCCATTGTCCACCACTATAAAAAGCTATTCCTCCTTCAGTTACCAGATAATCAACATAAATACCAGCCCATACACATCCTAAAGAATTGATTTCCACATCAACAGTTGGGTTTAAGGTATCTGGTGCAGGTAATACATACATTATTGTGTGGTTTTCCACGAAATTATTATTCTCATCGAATCTAGTAACACCTTCAACTGTTCCAACCCATTTGTTATCGTTTGCATCAACAGCAACAGACCGTACTATGTCATTTAGTAAACCTTCATCTTCTGTATATTCTGTAAAACTTGTTCCATCGAATTTTATAAGACCACCTAAGCCTGATCCCATCCAGGCATCACCATTCGAATCAAAATCAATTGATACTATGCCTCCAAATGGTAGTCCATCAGTCATGGTATAACTAGTCCAATTTGATCCGTCAAAAATTGTAAGCCCATCATAGTCACCAAACCAAAGTTCACCATTTGGATTTTCCTCGATGATTTTCACGCGGGGATCTCCCAGTCCATCTGCTTCGGTATATGTAGTCCATGAATTCCCATCGTATTTGCTAGCTCCAAAATCAGACCCAACCCATACATCTCCATTTGCTCTAACACATATAGTAAAAATTGAGTTGTTTACTAGCCCAGAATCCATTGCTACAGTGTATGTAGTCCAAGTAGTTCCATCAAATTTTGATATTCCATATGATGTTCCAAACCATGCATTATCCTGTGCATCCACAACAACACAATTTACATTGTTATCAACCAGACCATCTGAAGTGGTGTAATTTGTAAATGTTTGATCCTGAGCTAAACCAAAAATTAATAATGATGCGATAAGTATGTATAAATTTTTCATATTATTGAGTTTTAATTATTTTCATAGATTCGATATAATCGGTATTGTACAATTTTATAAAATAGACTCCTTTTGCTAGAGAAGATGTGTTAAGAACAATGGTGTTTTCATTTCTTATTATGGATTGCCTCATTAGCAATCTACCATTTATGTCGCTCAATTCAAGTGTTGATTTTTTTGATAGTTGATGCTTAATTACTATTCTGTTTCCGAAGGGATTTGGAAAACATGAGAATTGATTTTCTACATATCTCTCATCAACACCCGCATAATCGTTATTTGAACCAATAGTAGGGCTTAGTTCTGTAAAACCTCCAATTCCATTTGGAGATCTACCATAAGAACTGTCAGCTGCCTGTACTCCAAAAGACACACTGTCAATAATGGTGCTGTCACCATAAGCAAGTATTAATTCTTCTCCTAAAGAAGACAATCTGAAATTAGCATGATAGCCATTTTGCTGACTATCCTCATCTGCCCATATAACCAAATAGCTGTCGGGAGGTATTATAACATCTGGTAAAGGCCATTTTGTCGGAATACTTGAATTATCACTTAAAAAGAGCCCGCTAGTTGACATATCACTAAGGCTAGGATTATAAAGCTCTATCCAGTCTTCATATTCTCCATTCTGATCTTGTATCATGGTATTGTTTGCCTCCAGTTCATTGATTACCAATTCGCCTGGTTGAATTTGACTTTGAATGGTATAGAATTCATACGCTGCTCTTTCAGGAGAAAATCGTCCGGCAGAATCATTTTCAGCATAAATATAGTATTGGATAGTATTTCCAGAAACGGAAATCATACCCCCAAAAGTACCATCACCACTTGCACCATCATTTAGTAAACCATTGTCAAACATTTCTACTTCCTGAAAAACACCATTAGTACTGAATCGATATGCTAGATATACTGAAGAAGCATTCTGTACCTGAGCCGTAATATAAATGTCATCATATAATAAGACTTGTTCGGGGAAATGTTGAATTGAATCTATATCTGGTGATCCCTGAAAGCCGGGGTATGATAACAAATACTGTTCTCTATTACTCATTAACTCTGTAATACCCGGATAGTCTATCAAATCAGAAACAGTCATGTCAAGATTATCTAGATACATTTGATAAGAATAAAATTTGTTTGTATCATTTTGAACTGAAGAATCAATAATATTTCGAAAAACTATGGCTCTATTTTCATATTCCTGATTTGAAATATTTTCCTCAACAATTGTTCTAATATGTGCAATATACATTCTTCTGAATCGATCATTTTCAAATAGATTTCGTAGCAAGGGTCTTTCGTAAACAGAAAATGAATTGTAGTGTGTTAGCGGATCCAAAGTAAAAGCCTCCTGAATGGTAAAGCCATCATAATAAAATTCGGAAGCGTCAGCTAGTCTGAAACTACCAAAAGACATGTTCATATCCCATAAAATAGGATTAAACCTTCTATTGTCGTCTTGATAAATATAATAATTCTGTGCATAACCAACATAGGAATCAAAATTCACGAAAGTATAATTAAGTGCATGCATCCACAGAGTTCGGTCTACATTTAAAATATGTTGAATATCTTCGGGGTGGTCATTTAAAGTATCAATTAAATTATACAATTGTGTCCAGCCAAAGTCCGATTCCATATCATACAATGAGTAATAATCAGAAGTATCAGTACCTGGAGAATTTCCTAGATTGGCATTTTCACCGTAAAGATCTAAGTTTTCTGGGCTGCATTTAAAAAATGCATTATTACGTGAATCAAAATGTTTTGAAACAAAATCCTTGTTTACAGCTTCGATACTAGTATATAATCCCCAAAGAGTGTCATTGATATATACATTGGCGTAGTTAGCTTGGGATGCAGGCATGTATTTACGAGCAATTTCATAAGTTAAAACTTCGCGCACGAATGAAGGGTCCTGAATAACATTTCCCAGCTTGAGTTTGTCGATGCCCTGATGATTCTGCCCATTTATCATGTAATCTAGCTTAATATTGAAAGGGTTTTTTGTTCTGTTTACACTTACTGAACTATAGCCTTTGTACCTCACCCCAACATTATCATAAAAAACACCATCAATTAGGAGAGAGCACAGAGTTCTTTCTTTAAGACCATCTACATAAAGGCTATCAAGCACATGATCCCAATCTGTTTCATAAAAATAGAGCTTAATTTCGCGTATTGTGTCTGTATGATAAAAGTCTGTTTGAGCAAACAGACTCTTAACACCTAGAATAAGTATAAGAACAGAATATATTCTAAATTTCATATTTATTTAATCAATGAAATACTCTTAGTTGAGATTGCACCATTAATATCAGAAATTCTCATAATATAAATTCCATTTTGCATTTCAGAAAGATTTATACTAATTGTTAATTTCTGTGATTTTATAATTCTTCCTGTACAATCAATGATATCAACTGTATAGTTTGATCCCGCAATTCCATCTATAGTAAAAACTGCGTTTGATGGATTTGGATATACCGACCATTCTTTCATTTCAAATGAGGAAATGCTGGTTAAACCACAAGGATTGTTCAATAAGGTCATGATTCCAGGATGAGCACATTCGTACCTGAAAGCTTTTGGTGGTCCACCACCATTATAAATCCAAACAGTATTTCCGAGAGAATCAACTTCGTACATATAAGATTCCGAAAGGTTTACAAAAGTATTCCCATTTGACATTCTGTCTGAAGCAGATTGTCCGACTGCATCATCAAGACAATTGTGTCTCCAAGAATATGAACTAGGTTCAAAAGCTTGTCCAGCAACTATATCATAATTGTATCCATTCACTGGTGTTTCAATAGCATCAACAGTTGAATTTCCACTACTTCCCTCATTATTAAATACCTGAAGCCAGCCAGCATTAGGTCGTCCATCTTTTATCCAACGTACATCATGAACAGCTCCAGGGATTACTTGTGTTCCGGACATTCCGTAGTTTCCGGGATTTCCCCACCTGTACAAGATGTCACCACCCATTCCGGAATTTCCTCCTGAGTGAGTTGCTGCTTCTGCTGTTGTTGTACTATGATCAATGATGAATATTTCACTCGCATCTCTTGAAGAAAAAGCAATTTGATCTAATGTAGAATTATAATCAATTCCATTAACATGAAACCAATCACCCATATCACCTGGAGGAGGAGGTCTATCTCCCGATTTAACAATAGGTGGAAAATTTGATACAATCATATTTATATCTATAAGTTCTGGATGATCAGATACAACTCCATAATTATCTTTAGAAGAATCATAATCCTGAATCATGTGATCCCAAATATTCCATTCCCAAACAACCTGACCTCCAGTTCCATTTTGAGCAATTTCAACAATACGGGTTGGCCATTTTTCACTGCTGTAATCAGATGAGCCAGCTTGTTGAAGTTCAGATGTGGATTTTACCTCCCAGGCAGTAATCAAAACATTGTCACCTATTAAAGTAATATCGTGATGTTGACAATAATCTGATGTTGAATATACAAAGTCCCATACAACATCTTCATTTTCATCAAGTTCTTCTATCAATCCACCTACTGCACCACCGTTTAAAACATTCCCACTATAAACCGTTCCTCTAACAATGTTCCCATTATCTTTAAGTTGAACTGTATAATTACAGTTTCTGCTTGATGTCCACGAATAAGCAATATCTCCATTTTCATCAATCAGATATGCAGTGCTGTTATTTTGCTTATTATAAAGTGTAAATCCGTCAAAACTCTGAGCAGATAGATGAAAAGTTATCCCTAAAATAATAAGACCTAAAATGTTAATTTTTTTCATAATTTTTAAAATTTAGTTAAATTTGTAGTTATAATAATACTTGTTAGACATTGTTAATTATAAATTCCTTCGTTTAGGATGATGTTTTTTTTCATCATAAATTAAAAAACCTAAAGTTTTATTTACAAATTCCTTATAATTAACTTGTTGTTCTTTGGTTAATAATAATTTTATTTGTTCAAAATGCTGGAATGTTAGAATTATTTTTTGTTTCTCAAATACTTGTATTTCGTTTAGGATGGAATCTTCATTATTCTTATTATTGTTTTCCAATAAGCTATTAAAATACAATTTTAATGCATTTTTTTGTTTATATCTTACGGTTTCCATTTGTTGATTGTGTTGCTTTGCAAGTACTAAAAACAAAGATTGCTGGTTACTATCTAATTCCAATATCTCAATAGCTATTGGTCTAAAATCTTTTGGTGGAGGTGGAGGAAATTCAGGATGTTTAGGCTTAGTTATGATAAAAAAACTTATTAATCCAATATTTAATATCATCATAAAAAGTAAAGCCCATTTATAAAATTGTAATTGTTTCATAATTCATAAAGTTTATAGCTTGAAGTAAGAGGTGTTTGGGAAATTATTTCTTCATAGTCTTTTGTATCATTTGTATTGTTTTGTAAATAATTATTTGCAAAGTAAACATTTAAGATTATCAAAATAATGGCAGCGGCAACAAACATTTTCAGCTCAGCCATTGTAATAATTTTGTTTTTCGGAGAATATATGTTGTTTTCAATCTTTAAATAAAGATTTGGATTTGGGATTGCTCTTTCAATTCCATCCAAACTATCCAATAGAATTTTTTCCGATTCTTTCATATTATTATTTATATCCATTTTGTTTACTTTTTACTTTAGACAATTCATTATTTATTTTCCTTCGTTATAATACAAAATATTTAATTTTTCCCTTAGGTTTTTTTTAGCTCTCTGTAATAAAGATTCTGTAGCTTTTAATGAAATTGCCATAATATTTGCCACTTCCTGTCTTGGCAGTCCTTCAATAAAACTTAAAATAAAAGCTGTTTTTTGATTATCTGATAAAGTATCAATAGTCCTAAATAGAATCTTTGCCCTTTCCTTATTCTCCAATAATATTCCAGGATGTTCAAAATCTTGTTTATTTATTTCCGTTTCGCTAATTCTAAAAAATGAAAATCGCTTTTTTCTTTTCAAAAAATTAAGAGAAGTATTAACTGTGATTTTATATATCCATGTACTTACTGAAGATTCTCCTTTAAATGTTGCTGCTTTTTGATGAATTTTCATAAAAACATCTTGCATAACTTCTTCGGCATCTTGTTTGTTTTGAAGATAACTGAGTGATGTATTATATATTTTATTGCAAAATGAATTGTATAGTATTTGAAAAGATCTCTTATCTCCATTGGATATGGATTTTAGTATTTTTTTAAAATCATACATTTATATTAATTGTTTCTCATACTTTTTTTCAAAAAGAGTGTTTCTTATTGCTTTATTGTAACATTAATATTTATATTTCTTTAAATATCCTAAGTCCTTATATTTTTTCAAGAAAGTTAAATAAGCAATAACTTTATCATGTTATGATATTTTCTTAATGTTAATAATTATGGTTTGTTTTAAAATTTATACAGAGTATGAATCGAAGTATTATTACAAAATCCGAGAGTCTAAAAGTTAAACATTAAACTAAAAACTGTAAACTTTAATATTATCTGTATATAATAAATTTATTTTTAATCTCAATAAATTAAGATTTTTTATGTAAATTTGACAAAAATACATTTTTTTATAATTCTCATATTAAATAAAACAAAAAATTATAAATCTTATCATAAAAAAATGAATGAAAATCTTGATTCAAGGGCTAAAAATTTAACATCAGCAGAAGAAGAGTTTGAAAACTTATTACGACCGAATAATTTTAACGACTTTGTAGGACAAACAAAAACATTAGACAATCTCAAAATTTTTATTCAAGCCACCAAACTTAGAAATGAAGCATTAGACCATGTATTATTACACGGACCACCGGGACTAGGAAAAACAACTCTTTCTCATATTATTGCTAATGAACTTGATGTTGACATTAAAGTAACTTCAGGACCTGTATTGGATAAGCCCGGCGATTTAGCAGGATTGCTTACCAATCTTAAAAAAAATGATGTCCTGTTTATTGATGAAATTCATCGGTTAAGCTCTGTTGTTGAAGAATATCTTTATTCAGCAATGGAAGATTACAAAATAGATATTATGATTGAAACAGGACCTAATGCACGTAGTATAGAAATAAATCTTAACCCTTTTACTCTTATTGGCTCTACTACTCGCTCAGGACTGCTTACAGCACCTCTAAGATCAAGATTTGGTATTAACTGTCGTCTGTCTTACTATAATACTGATGAACTTGCAAAAATAATAACACGTTCTGCAAAAATTATCAATGTTCCTATCACTAAAGATTCTATTATGGAAATAGCCCAACGAAGCAGAGGAACACCAAGAATAGCAAACCTGCTCCTGCGAAGAATAAGGGACTTTGCACAAATAAAAGGAAATGGAAAAATAGACCTTAATATAACTCTATTCGGCTTGTCTGCTCTTAATATTGATAAAAAAGGATTAGACGAAATGGATATTAAAATACTTACTACCATTATAGAAAATTTTAATGGCGGACCTGTCGGTTTATCTACAATATCTACTGCTGTATCAGAAGACCCGGGAACAATAGAAGAGGTATATGAACCTTTTCTTATTCAACAAGGATATTTAATGAGAACACCAAGAGGAAGACAAGCTACTGAACTGTCTTATAAACATCTTGGACTAAACAAACATAATAAACAAAAAGACCTGTTTTAGTTGATTTTTGATTAATTTAAACTCGTCAAAGACGAATATCTAATTTATCTACTCACAACATTATTTATTTTTTTAAGGTGTTCATTAGTAAAAATATGCTAAGATGTGTCTCTATTCATTGCTGGTTTGTAATTTCTTTGCAAAATCCGATTAAATATAAATTTTGTTCTAATTCCCATATTTTATGCCTCTAAAACAAAACATAAAAGAAAAATATACTAATCTTATTAAAAATAAGGCAAAATCATTAGGTTTCTTGGCTTGCGGAATATCAAAAGCAGAATTTTTAGAAGACCATGCTCCTGTTTTAGAAAAATGGCTCAGACAAAATATGAATGCAGAAATGCAATATATGGAAAACAACTTTGAGAAACGTTTAGACCCTCGCCTGTTAGTTAAAGGCACAAAATCAGTAATTTCTTTACTGGTAAATTATTATCCTCCTGAAACTCAACAAAATAATAAAAAGCCAGTAGGAACTTACAAAATCTCAAAATATGCTTATGGAAAAGATTATCATATTGTTATAAAAGATAAACTTAAGCAACTTTCACAATATATCATTGAAAATACAGGAGATGTCAATATAAGAGGATTTGTAGATTCAGCACCTGTTTTAGAAAGAGCATGGGCAGCTAAAAGTGGATTAGGTTGGATAGGCAAAAACTCTAATCTTATTAATAAAAATTTCGGCTCATTTTTTTTTATCTGTGAACTGCTGACAGATTTGGAACTTGAATACGACCATCCTTTAAAAGAAAATTATTGTGGAAAATGCACAAAATGTATAGATAATTGCCCTAACAAAGCAATTGTCAAACCTTACATACTTGATGCCAACAAATGTATTTCATATCTTACTATTGAATTAAAAAACAAAATACCTGAAAAGTTTAAAGGAAAATACAAAAACTGGATATTTGGCTGCGACACTTGTCAGGATGTATGCCCTTGGAACAGATTTGCAAAACCTCACAAAGAAAACGCCTTTCTACCTAATGCTGCTTTATTAAAAATGAATAATACTGACTGGAAAAGCTTAACAGAAAAGGACTTTAAACTAGTTTTTAACAAATCATCTCTAAAAAGAACAAAATATAAAAATATTGCCAGAAATATTAAATTTTTAACAGATAAATAATAATCTGTTACTCTTTATTAATACTTTAGTATTTTTTTAGCAAAATTTACTCCTTTTTTTATAAAATATGGCAGTTCATTCTTTTTTATTTGTAAGTATATATATTTTTCTGAGCCAAATCCTTTATAAAAACGAGCTAAATTCAAATCATTTGACCCCTCAAAGTCAAGAATAATATCACGCCCTGAATTTTCTTTTATAAAACTATCAATAAGCAAAGACATTGCACCTGTTGATTTGGCTTCTTTATTTGTTGCTGAAAAAAGAAAAATTATCTTTTTTTTGCTCTGTATAAAAAAAGCACCGGCACATAAATCTCCTTTGCTTGTATAAACTCCTGTTATAACAGCTCTGCCTCTGTTGATACAATCATAAATCAAACATCTTAATATTTGATAACTCTTTTTATTAAGTGTGGAAATATTTTTTCCTTTGTTTTTTTGAAATATTTCAATAATATGATCAGGATTGACTTTTTTTCTTACTGACAGATTATGCTCTTTGGCTTTTTTTATATTTCGTTTTATATTATACGAATAATTTTTGTAATTGTCTGTATATGAATTTATTAAATGTAATTCGTAAGTTACGTTAGGAGTACTTATATATGTTTTAGAACTATTTTTATTAAAAGTATTAAGATTAATTTCAACAAATTTATATTTGGAGGGTATTGCTTCTAAAAAAATTTCAACATCTTTTTCTTCAATAATATCTTTTGAAAACACACCAAGTTGTTGTGTAAAAAATGGCTGATACAGATAATTTATTCCTGATTTTTTTCCAATGGTAAGAGGAAAAACAGTTTGATAATCATCTCTGACAAGAGCTTCCCACTTATGGCAAACTATATCAAGATACCATGAATAAGCATATATAGTTTCGTTAAATGACTCTTCTATACATTTATCCCATTTTTTTTTATCAATATCCTGATATTTTAAATATCTTATCACTATATATTTTTATATCCTTAAATATCAAACTATAAACATGTTTAATATTTATTTTTCAGAGATATTACCAAATTCCAAGATGAGTTTTATATAACCACCTTCCATACTTGGTGCATTTCTATGTTTAATAGTATGCCCGTCATTATTCCACAAAGGTTTTCTGCAAGGAGAGAAATAAGTTCCTAAATTAATACCAAGCATAAATTTATCATTTAAAGGTCTTTTAAAACCAATGCCTAATTCAAAAAGAGGATAATCAGAAGTATATTTTTGACTGGTATTAGGTTCTACAGGACTTTCATAATCATAATCAACACATATAGAGTCAGAAGAGTTAGAAAATTCCATAAAATACTTTCCATATCCAATGCCTATATAATCATATATTATAAGTTTATTTTTATTATATAATAAAGCTCCTGCATTAAGAAATCCGGAGCCACTATTTAATTTTATGTTTATATGATTTTCGCTTTGGTCAGTTATAATAGCATAGTTAGCGCTTGCACCAACTAATATATTGCCATTAACTATAATCATTCCTCCTATACCAGCAGAGTATCCAAAGCTGGTATTATCAAAAAAATTTTTATTATCCAACCCGTAAAGAGCATTTAATTCTGTCCTGATATTATGAGAATTATTATATGCCATTCCCCCATTGATATTAACAAAAAATCCTTTATATGAGTTTGTTTGTGCTAATAAAACACAGCTACTCATCAGAAATAAAAAAGCAAACAGATATTTTTTCATAATTAAAATATATATTTATTATTTAAAAAAATTATTTAATAAAAAACAAAGGTAACAAAATATATAATTATTCATATTTTTTTTGATAAATTTTTATTTCTTTATGTAAAATTATTGTTTTTTAAGCTACTGTAATTACTTGTATTTTTTATGTATTTTTGCTACAAATATTTCTAACAAAAATTAATTTAATATGAAAAAAATAATTAAAATTCTAACAATTTGTTATTTATCAGTATTTGCATTTTTATTAAATACAGCATTTGGACAGGAAACAAAAGATAATAATGCAAGTAAAGAGCTTTCAGTCAAAGAATTATTAAAAAAAGGAGTATATGACTCTACAGCTTTGGATGTGTCTAAAACGTATGTTCATGTTTTTTATAATACAGGATGTGGAAGATGTAGTATGGTAACAAAAGGTTTTAAAAACAGGAATATAGATTTTATAGAATATAATATAAGAAACTCTGAAAACAGAAATGTTATGTTTAGATTAGTAGAGAAAACTAATAAGAGCAGAGGTTTCTCATATCCTGTTGTTGTAGTTGACGATTCTGTTTATTATAGTATTCCTGATTTGGGAAAATTTATAAGTGATACAGGAAAAAAATATGGTAAAAAAAAGTGAGTTATAAATAATATCAATCTGTTGCTTTTAGTTTTAATTTAGGATACAGATTTTAATAATTTCCTTACGAATTTAGATAATATTCTGAAAAAAATTTCGTTGTTTAATTAAATAGGGCTAAATTTGTATTTTAAACTTATTTTAGCAGGTTATACAGATAAAAATATTAAATAATATTATTATGAACTTATTCAAATCTTTATTTTTAATTATTGTATTTTTTATTTCAACAATAAACACAAGAGCACAACAGGATACTATTTTATATAAATCAAAATATGGAAGAAATATAATATCGTATAATTTAGCAGATTTAGTTATCTTCAAAAATATCACTTTTTCTTATGAACGGCTTTCTTCTAATGGAATGATTGGTTATGAAATCCCCGTAGCTATTGGATTTGGATATATTGAAAATGAGTACTTTCATAAACCAAAAGATATTTTATATACAGGTTTTTGTTTAAATTATTATCCGACAAATCAGGGAAAATGGAAATACTTTGTTGGACCCGAATTAAGAAGTGGCTATGCTAAAAGTGAATATCATTATTATAATTATTATCCTTATTATCCTTATAATAAAATAAGTTATCCTTATTATTATAAAATTTTTATAAATAATGGTATTATGTATAATCCTACAGCAAATCTTAGAGTTTTAATAAAATTAAGTTTGGGCGTAGAATACTATGAAAGTGGTGGTTATCATTCAAATGGAGTATATCAATCTGTTGCGTGTAGCTTTAATTTGGGATACAGGTTTTAATAATTTCCTTATGGATTTAGATAATATTCTAAAAAAAAATCGTTGTTTAATTAAATAGGGCTAAATTTGTATTTTAAACTTATTTTAGCAGGTTATACAGATAAAAATATTAAATAATATTATTATGAACTTATTCAAATCTTTATTTTTAATTATTGTATTTTTTATTTCAACAATAAACACAAGAGCACAACAGGATACTATTTTATATAAATCAAAATATGGAAGAAATATAATATCGTATAATTTAGCAGATTTAGTTATCTTCAAAAATATCACTTTTTCTTATGAACGGCTTTCTTCTAATGGAATGATTGGTTATGAAATCCCCGTAGCTATTGGATTTGGATATATTGAAAATGAGTACTCTTATAAGCCGAAAAATGTTCTATATACAGGATTCTCTTTAAATTATTACCCGACAAATCAGGGAGTGATGAAATACTTTGTTGGAACTGAATTAAGAGGTGGTTATGCTCAAAGAAAATATAATATTTATGATTATGATTTTTATCCTTATACTTGTTATACTGAAAAGAGCTATCCTTATTATTATAAAATTTTTATAAATAATGGTATTATATATAATCCAACAACAAATCTTACAGTTTTAATAAAATTAAGTTTGGGCGTAGAATACTATGAAAGTGGCGGTTATCATTCAAATGGAGTATATCAATCTGTTGCTTTTAGTTTTAATTTGGGATACAGGTTTTGACAACTTTGGAAAAATTACTAATTTAACAAAAACAAAAATCCTTGTTTATATAACATAAACAAGGATTTTTTAATTGCGGTGCGGACGAGACTCGAACTCGCGACCCTCGGCGTGACAGGCCGATATTCTAACCAACTGAACTACCGCACCTTTTTACCAAAATTTTTTTGCAAATTTAATCTATTTTTATTATTCTGCAAATAGTAATAGTTTTTTTTTGAATATCATTATTAATAAATTTATTAATTTAGCTGTTTTATATTTTCCCCATTATGGCAAAACATCAAAAAAACAAATATACAAAAAGACACGTTAAAACATCCTCTCTGTCAATTATAGTTAGTATGACGCTTGTATTATATATGTTAGGACTTTTAGGATTAATAATCCTGCATACAAACAAATTATCTAATTATGTAAAAGAAAATATAGGATTCTCTGTAATAATGAAAGAAAATGTTAAAGAAGTAGATATAATTCAACTTCAAAAAACATTAGATGCAACAAATTATGTTAAATCTACTGAATATATAACCAAAGAACAAGCTGCAAAAGATTTGACAAAAGATTTAGATGAAGACTTTGTCAGTTTTTTGGGCTATAATCCTTTACTATCTTCTATTGACATACATCTTAAAGCTAATTATGCAAATATTGACAGCTTATCTGTAATTGAAAAAAATATTTTAGAAAATAAAAATGTTAAAGAAGTGCTTTATCAAAAATCATTAGTACACTTAGTAAATGAAAATATTAAAAAGATTAGTATTATTTTATTTGCTTTCAGTTGCCTGTTGCTTATTATAGCAATAGCATTAATAAACAATACTATACGGCTTTCTGTTTATTCAAAAAGATTTTTAATTAAGACCATGCAATTAGTAGGTGCTACACAAAAATTTATTCGTAAACCATTTACAACAAAAGGTATTATTCAAGGATTGTTAAGTGCCTTTATTACAATATTATTATTAATTATCACTCTTTATTTTGCTCAAAAAGAAATACCGGAACTTATTGATTTGCAAGATATAAACTTATTTTTAATACTATTTGCTTCTGTTGTTTTGTTAGGAATATTTATTTCATGGGTATCAAATTTTTTTGCCGTAAAAAAATATTTAAAAATCAAAACAGATTATTTGTATTTTTAAAAAATAACATTCAAAATAAAAGTGTAACAAGATAAAAAGTTTTAGATTTTGGACTTAATCT
>CAZOSY010000053.1:0-13822 GCA_964582565.1 uncultured Bacteroidales bacterium
TTCAGCACAGGTTTTTGTGTAAAATACTATTATGTTATAAAGTATTATACTTTAAATTGCTAACTTGCTAACTTTATTTATTAACGATTTGCTTATATATTGACATACAACAATTTAGCAATGTAACAATTGTTTAATTATAAAAGTTAAAATTTAATTCAGAGAGCATTAAATATATTATTGCTGAAACATAACAAAGCAAAAGAAAATTTTGTGATTTACTTTTAGAAAATAAGGAGAAATAATTATGGCTCAATATAGTTTTAAAAACGATTACAGCGAAGCTGCTCATCCAAATATTTTAAAAGCTCTTAGTCATACAAATCTTAATCAGGAAGAGGGCTATGGAGAAGATAGTTATTGTAATGAAGCAATAAAAGTTATTCGTAAGAAAATTCAAAATCCGAATGCTGATATTCATTTTGTTTCCGGCGGAACGCAGGCAAATTTGATAATAATTTCATCAATTTTAAGACCTTATGAATCTGTTATTGCGGCTAATACCGGACATATTGCTGTTCACGAAGCAGGAGCTATTGAAGCAACAGGTCATAAAATAAATACTGTTGAAACAAAAAACGGGAAATTAAATCCTCAAAACATAAAATCAGTCATTGATTTTCATCAAGATGAACATATGGTAAAGCCAAAGATGGTTTTTATTTCAAATTCAACTGAAGTGGGGAGTATTTATAAGAAAAAAGAGTTGCAGGCATTATCCTTATTTTGTAAGCAAAACAATTTGTTCCTGCATCTTGACGGGGCTCGTCTTGGCTCAGCTTTAACTTCTGATGATAATGATTTAACTCTGTCGGAACTGTCAAAACTTGTTGATATTTTTTATATTGGCGAAACAAAGAACGGAGCTTTGCTTGGAGAAATTATTGTTATAAATAATGATAAACTAAAAGAAAATTTTAGATTTCATTTAAAACAAAAAGGAGCATTACTTGAAAAAGAAAGAATATTTGGTATTCAAACTTTAGAACTGTTTAAAAATGATTTGTTTTTTGAACTTGGAAAATATGCCAATTCAATGACTTTGAAATTAGCCAAAGCTATTGAAAAGTTGGGTTATAAATTTTTGACAAAACCGGTTTCAAATCAAATTTTTCCGATTCTTCCAAATAAACTGATTGAAAAATTGAGCAAAAAATATGAATTTTATATTTGGACAAAAGCAGGTCATGAAAAATCAGTGATTAGATTAGTAACATCATGGGCTACAAAAGAAGAGTTTGTTAATAAATTTATATCAGATTTAGAATAAAAAAATAATTATCCGTTTTTCATATTGTTCTGGACTTCAACAGTTTATTTTTCTGTCCTCCCAAGATATTTAAAACCCTTTATAATTATATTTAAGTCATTTATCATTTTATAATCTCTGGCATATAATATATTTATTTTGTCTGCTAATCTGTCAGATATATTTTTGTTTTTAAAAGCATCAGCAGTATTTAGCACACTTTTTCGTATTTTAGGTAAGTTACTTTCTGTTTTAGTTATATTATAATATCCAACCCAGGTTTTTTTTGCTATAAGTATAAGGAATATATTTTTAAGACAGGCAACAGGATTTTTTATAAAAAATGCTGATACAGGAGAAATCGCAAGCAATATGATGCATGTAATAATATCAAATAATCGTTTGTTGCGTTTATTTATAGGTTTGCTAACAGAGTTAAGGTCAACAATATAAAGGTCTTTTTGTGTGTTGATAGATTTACTTCCTATGATGTAATAACTTTCAGGAGGAGCTATTTTAAAATCAATCTTAAAATATTGCAGTTTCGACATCTGGTCAATAATATCTTGCGCAGAAATATCTTTTGCACAAAAGATAAGTTCATCAATTTTATATACTTCAATTATCTCTTTTATCTGATTTATATTTCCGATAAATATATCATTTTTTATTTTGCTTTTAGATATATTAATCAATCTGATAAAATTAGCATTGATATTTGTTTGTTTCAGAAGTTTTTCAACTCTTTGTGCTTCATTTTCCTTTCCTATTATAGCAAACCGTCTGTTTTTATTTGTTCCTGTTTTATAATTTTTTATGTTTAATATATTTATAAATAGTCGTATTATAGACATTGAAACAACAGACCATAAACTTCCTATTAATATCAATGCTCTTGAAAACCTGCAATATTCCGGCATCAAAGCATATATTACTAATATAATTACAGTTCCTATTGTTATTCCTTTAAAAATTTTTATTAATTTTATATAATGTTCATATACTCCGGCAAAAAATGCTGACACTAACCATATTAGGATATATACAGGAACTGCTATTGTTATAAATTCAACAGGATAATGTCCTCCGTTTGGAAATATTATATTTTGTTCCCAATAATTTTTTATAAAATATATTCCAATAAATATTACAATAGCATCTGTTAAAGGGAGCATTATTTTTTTTAAGAATCTGCTTATTATAGCAAAGGATGCGCGGAGATATATTGCTGTTTTAATGAGTGATGAGAATATTTTGGCATTTTTATGAGAGAAGTGTTTTTTAGCAAATATTATCATTGCATTATAAAATACCATAACATAGTTTATACTGCTTTTTTTAGTGCTTTCGCCTTTATAATGTATAATACGTGTTTTTGGAAAATAATAGTTTTTATATCCCTGTTTTATCAATCTGTAAGATATGTCAATATCTTCGCCATACATAAAAAACGACTCATCTAATAGTCCTGTTTTGTCTAATGCTTTTTTTCTTATAAGCATAAAAGCACCTGATAATATTTCAACTTCATTGATTTCATTTTTATCAAGAAATCCTAAATGGTATTTTCCAAATATTTTAGATCTAGGGAATATCTTTGATAGTCCAGATATTTTGTATAGAGCTACTGATGGGGTAGGGAGTCCTCGTTTTGATTCAGGCAAAAACTTTCCTTTCCCGTCTAACATTTTTACACCTAATGCTCCTGCTTCCGGATGTGAATCCATAAAAGCAATAACTTTTTTAAATGTAGTATCTTCAACAACAGTATCAGGATTTAGTAATAAAATATATTCAGATTTTGATATTTTTATTGCCTGATTATTAGCTTTTGCAAATCCCTTGTTTTGTTTATTGACAATGAGTTTAACTTTATGAAATTTTGTGTTAAGCATTTCAACAGAGCCGTCAACAGAATTATTATCAACAACAATTATCTCTGTCTCATAATCAAGATTTTGAGCTGCTTTATAAACAGAATAGAGACATTGCTCAAGAAAATACTTTACATTATAGTTTACTATTATTACAGATAGTTTCACTTATATTTTTTTTATTAAAAGAGACGATTCTCTGATGTGTCGGAATTTTTATTTAGTTATAAAGATACTTTATCTCAACCGTTGAATTTTAAACAAAATAAAAACATTTTTTATCTAAAATATTCTATGCAAACATACACAAAAACTCTAAATAAAAATTATCTTTGTATCTTAATTTTAATTTAAGTTATCATAAACAATTTCTACTTGTCGGAATGAAACCTTAATCTACGCAATAGTTGAATCCACTATAAAAAGTGAAAAAGATATAAAAAAAGGCAATCGGGTTATCTGAATTTTTAATAAAAAAATATATTTTTACAAAATAAATTAAAGTTATTAAGCCGTTAATTTGGTGAGAATAAAAAAACTATGAAGACAACAAAAATTGCCTTATTTAAAGGCAGGAAAATTAGAAAAACTTTACACAATAACGAGTGGTGGTTTGTGGTAAATGATGTTGTAGACGTCTTAACCGACACATCGAATGTTAATGATTATATTAAGAAAATTCGGTTAAGAGATGAAGAATTAAGTAAAGGGTGGGGACAAATTGTCACCCCCCTTTCCATTCAAACGGCCGGTGGCCCGCAAAAGATTAATTGTGCTAATACCGAAGGAATTTTTCGCATAATCCAGTCAATCCCTTCTCCCAAAGCCGAGCCATTCAAACGATGGTTGGCAAAAGTTGGCTATGAGCGGGTGCAGGAAATAGAAAACCCGGAGTTGGCGACAAAACGAACACGAATGCTTTATAAACTCAAGGGATATTCTGATGACTGGATTGAAAAAAGAATGCGAGGCATTGCTATCCGCGAGGAACTAACGGACGAATGGCAAAAACGCGGCGCACGAGAGCAGAAAGATTATGAAATCTTAACTGCGGAAATATCCAAAGCAACGTTTGATATAACCCCAAGCCAATATAAAAAATTAAAGAGGCTGAAACGAGAAAATTTGCGCGACCACATGGATGATTTGGAATTGATTTTTACAATGTTGGGCGAGCGAGCTACGACAGAAATTCACAGAACAGAAGATTCAAAAGGAATACCTAAATTAAAAAGTGACGCCAAGGCCGGCGGCGATATCGCTGGTGGAGCAAGAAAGAAGTTGGAAAAAAGATTAGGAAAATCAATTATCTCAAAAAAAAATTATTTAAAAGAACAGGAAACCAAAAAAAGATTAAAAGAATAATTATGCCAAAACAAGAAAAACAAATTCCTCAATCTGCACAATAGTTGAATCCACTATAAAAAGTGAAAAAAATAAAGGAGAAAAAAAATGCAAACAAAAATTTTTTATGAAGAAAAAATATTCTCGAAATGGTTAATCGGTATATTAGCCACTATCACAGTTATCTTGCTTTTTCTGTTCTTCTATCAGATTTTGTCAGGACCAATCGGAACTAATCCTGCTCCAAACTGGCTTCTTCTGTTTATGTTTTTGTTATTTTTGGGAATAATGATTAATTTTAGCATACTTACCATCAGGATGACGTCCGGATATATTTCCGTTGGTTATGGAATTATTAAGCACTCAATACTCTGGGAAAATATTGAGGACTGTTATTTAGACAATGCTTCAACAATCAGATATGGAGGATGGGGCATCCGTATAGCAAAAGTTAAGGGAAAATGGAGATTAGTGTATAATGTTATAGGAGGACAATGTATTGTGCTCTCATTAAAGAAAGGCAGGTTTAAAGAGTTTGTGTTTTCAACAGGAAATCCGGAACAAGTGATAAAGTTAGCAAAAGAACAGATAGACAGAATAAAATAACCAATGTAATAAGTTGCTTGTATAAACAAGTTGAACTAAACCGCCTTTGGCAATAGTTATTTTTTTTGTATTTTTGAATTTCGCATAAAACACTATTACGTTATGGGCAAAGCAAAAAAAGAGCAACTGTAATAAAATTACATTTTTTGAACGACAAAATATATTGTATCTTTACATTTTAAAAGATTAAAGGATTTAGAATGAATAAATGGACTAAGTTAAGTATTGAATACGCAAATCAAAGGTCATATCTTGATGACTTATTTCAAGTATATCCAACTATTCCAGAAGGAATTAGAGAAATAGATGATAATATTTGGAAAGAAGTAGAAAAAGAGTTTAAAAAGAAAAATAACATTTCTTTGGTAAAAGAGTTGCTTAAACTTAATTTATTCCCAATAAAAGACAGTTACATTGCTTATCTCAAAAGAGATAAAACCTCAATAGAAAGAAATCCTAAAACAATTAATCGTATAAGCGGTAGGTTATACGAAATGGGACTTAATAAAATTTTTGAACGATGTAGCGAACCAAAAGAAACTAATAGACAAATTGGACCAATGTTTAAAGATTGGTTAAACAATAAAACATTAGGTATTCAACCAGTTTCAATAAACGAATTTATATCAAATGATGAAGATGCTGTTTTGGATGCAAGTGATAAAGCAATGATGGATTTTGCAAAAGAGCATTTGAATTACAATCACAACAAAGGACTTGATTTTGTGGCACGTTTTAATGGAAAATATGTAATTGGTGAAGCTAAATTTTTAACTGATTTTGGTGGTCATCAAAATGCTCAATTTAACGATGCAATAAGCACAATTGAAACTAAAAAAGTAAAAGCAATAAAAATTGCAATTCTTGACGGAGTGCTTTATATAAAAGGAAAGAACAAAATGCACAAATCAATAATAGAGTTGTATAAGAATTACAACATTATGAGTGCATTGGTTTTACGTGAATTTTTATATCAACTTTAAGGGTAAACAGACTATGGATAATAACATATTAATAAAAGGAGATAATATTGAAGCCCTTAACATTCTTTTAAAGGACAAGGGATTAAAAGGTAAAGTTGATTTAATATATATTGACCCACCTTTTGCAACAAACGGTAACTTTACTATAACTGACGGCAGAGCAACAACTATTAGTAATTCAAGAAATGGGAAAATTGCTTATTCGGATAAACTCGTAGGAAATGAATTTATTGAATATTTAAGAGAACGATTGATTTTGTTAAGAGACTTATTATCGAGCAAAGGTTCGATATACTTACATATAGATTATAAAATTGGTCATTATGTTAAAATAATGATGGATGAAATATTTGGAATTAAAAATTTCAGAAATGATATTACAAGAATAAAATGTAACCCAAAAAACTTTAAAAGAACCGGTTACGGAAATATAAAAGATTTAATTCTTTTCTATTCAAAATCTGAAAAACCAATATGGAACGAACCAAAAGAACCATATAGTGAAGAAGATATAATAAAATTATTTTCAAAAAAAGAAAAAAACGGAAGACGCTATACAACAGTTCCAATTCATGCACCGGGCGAAACTCAAAACGGCAATTCTTCAAAACCATTTAAAGGAATGTTACCACCCAAAGGCAGACATTGGAGAACTGATGTAAAGACTTTGGAAAACTGGGATAAAGAAGGTTTATTAGAATGGTCATCAACTGGTAATCCAAGAAAAAAAATATATTATGACGAAAGAGAAGGTAAACGAGTTCAAGATATTTGGGAATTTAAAGACCCACAATATCCAACTTATCCGACAGAAAAAAATCAAGGATTATTAGATTTAATAATTAAAACATCGTCAAATCAAAATAGTATTGTTTTAGATTGTTTTTGTGGTTCTGGAACAACCTTGAAATCTGCACATTCATTAAACAGAAAATGGATAGGAATTGACAAATCTGATTTAGCAATTGAAGCAACAAAGAATAAATTAGAAACGATATCGGGAGACTTATTTGTAAAAAAACCAGAATACGAAATGATAGATATAAACCAAGCCCAGCCCATAACACAGGGTAAAACCAAGCGGGCTAAAGTGCTGATATGAAACGAATTACAAGAAATAAACGACTATACGATTTGATACGAAAGTGGGTAAAACGGCCCGCCAATATTTAGCATAAACCATCAGCTGTCATTATTAACTAAATACAAAACAAAATGAAAAAAATTACAATTATTATAGTAATTTTATTTAGCTTAACAAAACTGAATGCCCAGCAAATATGGAGTGCTCCCATTCAGATTGATTCTGTAACAGGAAAGTTTCCAACCTTATCTTATGCACCAAATGGAGATATTAGAGTATTTTATTATAATGAAGATACTTATGAAATGATTGTAAGAAAAAGAGAACAAAATGATACTATATTTGGTTCGGAAATTTTTGTTTATGATGGAGCAAAGAATGCTGGTGTACATTATGCAGAAGGAGATACTATTGATATGGCTGTAGCTGCAGGGGATTTAATTTATGTATTAAGAAGCACAGACAACGGGAATACCTGGACTGTTAAAAGAAGTTATACTGCAAGTAACAACATAGGTTCACCATGCTATTTGCCTTTATATTTTACCGAAGAAGATACCACTCTGCGGTTAATTTATGGATATATATATTATAATGCTGTTTTTGGCAATAAACCACAATTTTATCAGGCAGTAAGAAATTCAGGCAACTGGGAAATACAAACATTTATAGATGGCGGCGAAATTAAAGGTGTATATGAGAATGATACTAATGTAAGTATTGTAAGTAACAAGGGAATATATTTTAGTACAGACAATGGAGAAAATTATACTTTACTGGGAGATTCAGGACCTATTCCCGAGATGTTGAATGCCAGAGATATGGTAATAGGAGACAATAACAGAATTTATATTTTGCGTAATTTCACTTATGGACTAATAGGCGAGGATAAAAATTTAACCTTTACATATAGTGATGATAATGGAGCTACATGGCTTACTCCTCAAATTCAAATAATAAATGGAGGTGAATACATGTTTTATCCCCGTTTTGCAATTGACGGTAACCGCATAGTTGTTGTATGGCTTGACACACAGACCTCTTTTGGACAATTAGGATATGAAAATATTTTATATACAATTAGTGAAGACAGCGGACAAAACTGGAGTCCTGTTGATACAGTTTTTGCTACTTCAGGAACAGATATAATACCTGAATATATCGGAAATGGAGTTGGTATGTTAGATATTAAAAACTATAATGGGAAAGTAACATTAGCATACTTTGTATTGGATGACTTTGAAAAACATGTATATATCAGGGAAATAATATATGAGAACGTTCCTGTTGCTGATTTCTCTGCTCTTAATACACAAGGATGTGATACTTTAACGGTGTTTTTCCAAAATAATAGTAGTAATGGTAATTTTTATTACTGGAATTTTGGAGATAGTAATATAAGCTTTTTAGAAAATCCTGTTCATTTTTATGATACTGCTGGTATATATACAGTATCTTTAACTGTAATTGATACTATTACGGGTCTTGACAGTATCATTGTTTTAGATAGTTTGATAAATATACACACCTCTCCTTTCGTTTATTTAGGCAATGATACTACTATCTGTATAAATGATATAATTATATTGGATGCTGGTTCTGATTTTACTTCATATTTATGGAATGATAGTACAACAAACCAAACATTAACAGTTGATACAACAGGAACTTATTATGTTACTGTAGCTGATAGCAATGGTTGTACCGTCTCTGATACAATTAACATTACTATAGATGTTTGTCCGTATATAGAAATTGGTTTTTCACAAGTTACCATTAAACTTTATCCTAATCCTGCTCAAAATATTCTAAATTTAGAAATAGAAAATAATACAAAAGAACAAGTATTAATAGAAATAATATCTTTAGCCGGTAAAATAGTATATTCAGAATATTTTAAAGATATTCAAAACAAAACTATAAAACAAATTGACATAACTGATAAAACAAAAGGAATATATTTCGTAAAAGTTCAAAGCAAAAAGGATATGAAAGTTGGGAAAATAATAATACAATGACAAACGATGATAACGACAGCTAACAAGTGGTCATAAACAATTGCGGGCGAGGCGGTTAGGTGAATATTTTGAGTTTCGTATAAACTTTATCTTAACCTGAAAGATAAGTACTTTATAATCCCGCAACTGTTCATACCGCCTAACCGTCAGACTGTCTAAAAACTATTTCAGATTAGTTGTTTTGCTGATATAGGAAAATGTAAAATACTGTAAAGCAGATATTTAATTAATTACTTTTTCTGAAAAAATTATAAAAAATTAAGTTTTTAGACAAACTGCCGTTGGCAAACATTTATAAAAATACTATGAGCAAGAATAATAAAGACCAAGAATTGTTTAATAGAATTAAAGATATTTTTAATGAGAAAATTCCTTTCAACAAAGTACTTGGACTTAAAGTTGAATCTATAGAATACAATCAGGTTTCGATAACATTCAATATGCGCGACCAACTAATTGGAAATTATTTACGCGGCACTTTACATGGAGGTGTGATATCATCAGTAATTGATGTAACTGGAGGTTTAAGTGCATTTATGGGAATTCAACAAAAGAGCCGGGTTGACAATTTGGAATCAAAAATTGACATGTTTAAAAAATTGGGAACTATTGATTTGAGAATAGATTACTTACGACCTGGGTTAGGCAGTAAGTTTATTGCTACAGGCTATACTTTAAGAACCGGAAATAAAATTGCTGTCACAAGAATTGAGATTAAGAATGAGTCGAATGAATTAATAGCAGTAGGGACAGGTTCTTATGTTGTAGCTTGATTTAAGAAAATACCGGAAGTTATTTGGTCTTACTCACTTTACAGACTTATTGAATAATAGGGAATAATTATAACAAACGTTTGCCAACAAAAATTATATAAATAACCGTTTTAACAGTTCTAAATCCCCTAAATTATCTTCATATCAAAGACCTGCTCAAAATATTTTTTAAGTTTTGTTTTAACTTGTTCGGTGTTTTGTTTGCATCCTAATTCTTTTTCCAATGAAGTAACGGGCTTGTCAGTATATCCGCATGGATTTATATAACTAAAATATTTAAGGTCTGTATTAATATTAAAAGCAAATCCGTGCATTGTTACCCAATGGCTTGCACGAACGCCTATTGCACATATTTTTCTTATTTTTGAATTATCAGTATCAAGCCATACTCCTGTTGCACCATCTAATCGTTCTGCTTTTATGCTGTATTCTTTGAGAGTTCTTATAATAACTTCTTCTATGTTATATATATATTGTCGTATTCCTGTTTTAAAATTTTCCAAATCCAATACAGGATATCCAACTATCTGTCCCGGACCATGATAAGTGATGTCTCCTCCGCGGTTTGTCCTGTAAAAAGTTGCATTCTTATCTTTTAATTGTATAAGATTTAATAGCATATTGTTTTCCGAACCATTTTTTCCTAATGTATAAACATTAGGATGTTCACAAAAAAGCAGATAATTATCCGTAGGTCTTTTCTTGTCTTCAGCAAGATTTGAATTTGATGATTTAATGTCTATTATCTTTTTTAATAAAACTTCCTGCTCATCCCATGCCTTTTTATACTCAATGAGTCCAAGGTCTTTATATTTTACATTTTTATTCATATTTTGGAGATTTTTATTCTTAATCTTCACATATTATAAGATTACAAGATAACGAGCTAATTGCCAAACTTCTAAATCTTTTAATTTTATAGATGATGCAGAAAAATTTTATAATTATTTATATCTTTTAATATCTCCGTTTTTTATTCTTTTAATATAAGACGTAAGATCTTTTTTAATTTCCGGAGACAAAATAATTAGTCCTAAAATATTAGGAAAAGCCATACACAATATCATCATATCAGAAAAATCTACAACAGAGTTAATACTTGTAGATGCTCCTATAACAATAAAAATCAAAAAACTTATTCTGTATATTGTATCTGTTACTTTTCTGTTACCGAACATTTTGTCAGATAATCCGCCAAACAAATAATCAAAGCCCTTTAATCCATAATAAGACCATGAAATCATTGTTGAAAAAGCAAATAATAAAACAGCAATTAAAAGAACATAAGGGAACCATGAAAAAACGCTTTCAAAAGCCATAGAAGTCAATTGTGTTCCTTCCAGGTTTCCCGGATTTTTATAAGCACCGGTAAATATAAGCACAAGAGCTGTCATAGTGCAGATAATTATTGTGTCAATAAAAGGTCCTAGTGAGGCAACTAATCCTTCGGCAATATGTTCATTGGTCTTTGCAGAAGAATGAGCAATAGCAGCGGAACCAATACCTGCTTCATTAGAAAATGCCGCCCTGCGAAATCCAATAATCATAACTCCTATAAAACCACCTTTCATAGCACTGGCATTAAATGCTCCGTAATATATTAATTTGCATACATTGCCTATATCTGTTATATTCATCATAATAATAAATAAAGCAGATAAAATATAAAGAGCAGCCATAAAAGGGACTATTTTTGATGTAACTTTTGCTATACTCTTAATTCCGCCTATAATAACCAATCCAACAAGTATTGCTAATACAATACCAAAATAAGCTCCATTATTTTTTACAGATGGAATTAATATAACAAGTTGAGCAAAGGCCTGATTGGATTGAAACATATTTCCAATGCCTAAAGAACCTATAACAACAAAAACAGCAAATGCCAGTGCTAATATTTTTCCTAATATTTTCAAATATTTATTTGTCCAAGCTCTGCTTAAATAATACATAGGACCGCCCGATACCTTACCGTCTTTGTCTATTTTACGATATTTAACAGCTAACGAACATTCAACAAATTTTGATGACATACCCAGAAATCCGGCTATTATCAACCAGAATACTGCGCCCGGACCTCCAAGAGATATTGCTATGGCAACACCAGCTATGTTTCCTAAACCTATTGTTGCTGATAATGCAGTAGCCAATGCCTGAAAATGTGAAATCTGACCTTTATTTTTCGGATTATCATATCTGCCTCTTATCAAATCTATTGCTGTTTTAAAACCTTTTATATTTATAAATTTCATAAATATTGTAAAAAACAAGGCACCTAAAATCAACCATACAACAACAAATGGAATAGGAGATTTTATTATTTTACCATTTTCATCCAGAGCAGGATTGCCTTTGTCATCATAAACTACAGGGTCGTAAATACCTATAGCAGCAAACGGGTCCCAAAATAATATTGTCCCCATTTTGTCAACAATCGGTTCAAAAAAAATATTAATCCTCTGACTAAAAGTTTGTCCTGTTTTTTTATTATTCGGCATATTTACATTAACAACATTTTGTGTTAATGAATCATTTGCAGAGATATTGGATTTAGCTTCTATGCTTATTGATAAAATAAATAATAATATGATTAGAAAACAGGTTTTTTTCATTAAAACTCAATATATTTTGTTGTCATTGAATCATTAATTCAATCAACAATTATCAATTAATACACTGTTAATTTAGATTTAGATTTTTCTTCATCTCTTTTATTTGGTCTGGTGTTCCTAAAACAAACAATTTGGAGTTTGGTATTAATAAGGTATCAGGAGAAGGATTTATTATAAATTTTTCGTCAGCTGTTTTAAAACCTACAATATTGGCACCTGATTTTTTTCTTATGTCAAGTTCATAAATTGTATTATTTTTAAATTTTTCAGGTAATTTGCTGCAAACAATTTCTTCAAGATTGGTAGATGCAGCACCTTGAACAGACAGATTGGCAAGGAATTCTACAACATCCGGCTTTGCAACTAAATGTGCCATGTGAGTTCCACCGACTTTTTCAGGAATTATAATATTATTAGCACCTGCTATCTTAAGTTTTTTATAAGAACTATCACTTGATGCTCTGCTAATAATGATTAAATCAGGATTTAATGAACGTGCTGTAAGAACGATAAAGAGATTATCAGCATCATCAGGAAGAGATGTTATTATTGCTTTAGCAGTATTTATTCCTGCCTTTATTAAGATTTTTTCATCTGTAGCATCACCTTGCACAAAGTTTTTATCCTTATTAAAATCTTCAAAAAGCAGTTCCTGATTTTTGTCAATTACTATAAAAGAATTTTTATTTGCAATTAATTCTTTAACTGCTTGTCTTCCATTACGGCCATAGCCGCATATTATAACATGTTTTTTCATTTTTTTTAGTAATGATTTTGTTTTGTAATCTTTTATAAAATATCCAAATTTTCCTTCAATAAAATGACTGGTAATTATTGATATAGCATAAGCAACAGTTCCTAAACCTGTTAATATCAAAAAAATTGTAAATATCTTACCATAATCAGATAATACATGAACTTCACGAAATCCAACAGTAGAAACAGTTATAGCAGTCATATATAATGCATCAACAAATGAAAAACCTTCAATAATTCTATAGCCAATAACGCCAATTATTGCAACTGCTATTAATAAAATTACAGCGTATAATATTTTATTTTTTTTAAACATATACAAAATAGTGAGTTTTTGAATTATATTTTACGTAATATATTGTCATTTGGCTTTGCTGTTTATCCGCCTCTGGTGTAGTCATTTCCTTCAGTCGGGTACCTGACCGATACTTTAACGAGCTCAGTCAAGTTGTTCATAACTGTTTAAACGCAACACATTGTGTCTTTACTACTGTTTTTAGTATTAATTGATAATTCATAATTC
>CAZOSY010000054.1:0-13732 GCA_964582565.1 uncultured Bacteroidales bacterium
GGAAGTATGGCAAATAATCCAGAAAGATTTACCCCAAAATAATAGATTATACTGCTACTGCCACTGCTACTGCCACTGCTGCTGCTACTGCTGCTGCTACTATCTTATTATTTGTTTGTAGCATTGTGCTACGTTATGTTTTTATATTATAAGGTGGTCAAGCCACAACCAAACAAGCATATTAATCTATAGTAATAACTATAATTTTATAAGTTCTAAAAAAATTCCTGCCAAAAATTACACAAATTTAATTTGTAAGACACTAAATTACATAAAAATAAAACGTTCAAGATAAGCCTGTTCTATTTTGCCTGTAACACGATTGTAGCGATAATATTTTTTTGGTTTTTGTATTTTTTTATAAATATGTTCATTTAAAAGATAATCAAAGATATAATCGGCATTTTTTTTTCCTGCAAAAGCAGATAATCTATAAACATCATCAAGTGTTATATTATTTCTTGTATATTTATATTCCACATCACCAAATAAAATATTTCTTACAAATCTGCCTTTAATATAATCATTTATAAAATGCTCACTATATAATACCTGCATTTGATTTTCCTTTTTATTTGTCTTTGTAGCTTCAAACCATGAGTTAACAGTAACAGTGTTAAGCATAAAAGTTTTTTCATATAAATTTTCGTCATATTCAGCATCTTCAATTTTGGTGGTAACAGATTCTTCAAGCAAAATTTGAGATATGTTAAAGACATAAGCAGAAGTGTCAGCATTTAAAAATGAATCAATATTTATATCTGTATAAACTTTAAATCCAAAAGTTCTTAACTCATTAAATAAATTATCAAAGTAATCTTTAATAAAAACAGAATCAGAGACATCGTTCAAAGAAAAATCTTTATCAATAAGCTCAGAATCTTTTATTTTGTCTTTTTTTAATATATAATCAGGTCTTAAAATAAGAACAGAGGTATTATTTTTGTTATAATTAACATATTCCTGTGCTATTTGCTTTTCAACATCACAGGAGCTTAATAGCAATAAAACTATCACTATAGAATAAAGAGAGTTTAATTTGTTATATATTTTTTTCAAAAAAAAGTAAAATTTTAGCTCAAATTTAGTAAATATATTATTAATAGCTATACCTGAAAAAAAACAAATTATAATTTATTTGTCATTAGTTGAGTCCGCTCCGAAAAGTCAAAATTGTGTCATTCCGAATTTAGTTCGGAATCTCTAATTTCAATAATATCAAAAGATGCTGAAACAAGTTCAGCATGACAAATAAGTAAATATCTACTTTTCGGAGTGGACTCTTAGTTGTCATTTACAATTATCAATCATCAATTAAAAATCAATTGTCATTTGAATTTTTTTATCTGTTTCAGGCGGACTATCATTTAAATGTTTTTTATTTGTCTCAGGCAAATCATCTTTTTTTTTATCCTCCTTATGCAAATTGTTTTTATTATTTATTTGTTCATCAGTAATATTATCATCTGATTTTGTTTCTTCTTCATAAGGCAATGGTTCAAGTAGTTTTATATGTTTTACAGGATAATCGGTAAGTTTTTTCCCTTTTGCTTTATAACTTTTAACACTAATAAATTCGGATAATATTATTTTTGTTGACTTTCTGGATTTTTCATGTGAATTTTTTTCTTGTTTAAAAAATATATTGATTCCTGGTATTTTGTCATTAATAATATTTATCAATTTTGATTCCGGATTATCAGTTATAAATTTGGTCTTTTTGTCAGTTATATCTATTTTAAAACGTTTTGCATAATATTTATTTGATTTCCCATCATAATATACAGCAGATAAAATTTTATCAGGGTTAAATTTTTCAATAATTATCATATCCTCTTCAAAATGATTGGATAAATCATAGTTTAAAAGTTTATAATATCCCGATTCGGTGATAGTAAGTATTTTATCATCTTCATAAAAAGAACCTAAAAAGATTCCTCTTTCATCTGTGTTAAGACGTTTAATTGTATCGTCATACCATATATCTATAGCATTAAGAGTAGATATACCTTGATCTTTTAAAGTGATTTTGCGGACATTATTTTTTGTAAGTATGTTTCCTATAGAACTTCGTCCTTTAATAGCGAGTGTGCTGAAGTCAAAGTTAAAAGATAATTTTCTTAATCTGGGCTTTGGTTTTAGATAAACATTAACAATTTCTGCTTCACCGTTAGGATTAACAGAAAAATATATGACTTTTGAGTTTTCTGTTCCTTTTGTGAGTATATATTTTTTGTCGTGTGTAACTCCTTTAACAGCAAAACGTTTTGCCATAGCATATCCTTTTTTACCATCATGGTAAATAATATTATAGATAGTGCGGTCATCATTTTTTTTGAAAACATTTATATAAATAATATTTTCTTTGATAAATATCTTATCAGATACTTTTGTAACAATGAAAGTGCCATCTTCACAAAAAATAATAATGTCATCAATATCTGAGCAATCGCATACATATTCATCTTTTTTCATAGATGTTCCTGCAAAACCTTGTTTGCGGTTAACATAAAGTTTTTGAGAAGCAACTGCTACTGCCGATGCTTCAATAGTATCAAAATTTCTAATCTCTGTCTTGCGTTCATGACCTTTGCCATATTTCTTTTTTATATGTATAAAATAGCTTATTGCATAGTCAATAATATGTTCTAAATGGTTACTGACTTCCTCAATATTTATTTCAATTTCTTCAATAGATTTATCAGCTTTAAAAGAGTCATATTTAGATATACGTTTTATTTTAATTTCTGTTAATCGGATAATATCATCTTTGGTAACATTTCTGTATAGTTGTTTTTTATAAGGTTCTAATCCTTTGTCAATAGTATTTATGACAGATTTCCATGTTTCACATTTTCTTATATCAAGATATATTTCTTTTTCTATAAACAATTTTTCTAATGAGGCAAAGTGCAGAGCTTCCTGTAATTCATATTTTTTTATTTCAAGTTCTTTTTTTAAAAGACTTAACGTGTTGCTGGTTGAGATATTAAGTATTTCTTTGGTGCCAATAAATTTGGGCTTATCATCTTGTATTATGCATGCATTGGGAGCAATAGAAATTTCGCAATCTGTAAATGCATACAAAGCATCTATTGTTATATCCGGTGATACACCATTAGGCAGATGAATAACGATTTCTACATTCCCTGATGTATTATCTTCTATTTTACGAATTTTAATTTTCCCTTTGTCGTTTGCAGAAATTATAGAATCTATAATATTGTTTGTTGTTTTCCCAAAAGGAATTTCTGTAATAACAAGTGTTTTTTTATCTGTTTGTTTAATTTTAGCTCTTATCTTTACTCTGTCTCCTCTAAGTCCGTCGTTATATTTAGAAAAATCAGCCATTCCTCCGGTAGAAAAGTCAGGAAAAACATTTATTTCTTTTCCTTTTAATATATCAATAGAAGCATCAATAAGTTCATTAAAATTGTGAGGTAATATTTTAGAGGCAAGTCCAACAGCAATACCTTCTGTGCCTTGTGCTAATAATAAAGGAAATTTTACAGGCAAGGTTATAGGTTCTTTATTTCTTCCGTCATAAGATAATTTCCATAAACATGTTTTGGAATTAAATACTACATCTAATGCAAATTTTGACAGACGTGCTTCTATATATCGTGATGCAGCCGCCCTATCACCTGTTAGTATGTTTCCCCAGTTTCCTTGTGTGTCAATCAGCAGGTCTTTTTGTCCTATCTGGACAAGAGCATCCCCTATTGACGCGTCTCCATGAGGATGATATTTCATGGTATGACCAACAATGTTTGCAACCTTACTGTAACGACCATCATCCAGCTCTTTCATTGAATATAATATCCTACGCTGAACAGGTTTTAAACCGTCATTAATATGTGGAACAGCTCTTTCAAGGATTACATAAGAAGCATAATCCAAAAACCAATTCTTATACATGCCTGTCAGATGAACGGTCTTTTGTAAATAATCAGATTTTTTGTTCAGTTCTATATCGCTATTTTTATCCAATTTGTTGTTGTCAGAATCCATTTTTTAAAAAGTGTTTTTCCAATGATATACAGAAAATCAAAAGTAAATAAATTTTTATAACTATTCATTAATATTATACTTTTTAGAAATAAATTGCGAATTATGAACCTTGTGCTTCGTGCTTTAAACTTTAAACCTGTATTCTCTTTTATTTATTTTTAAAAATTCTTAACAACAAAATCTCAATAGCCAAAAATATTAATGCTAATATAACAAACAGTTTCCATAATCTTATACCTTGATTTAGTTTGGTTAAGACCTGCGATAAAGGTTTATTCTTAAAGTCCAGGACAAAATAATTACTCAAACCGGTTTTATCTGTTAAATTTGTTAATTCATTTGTTTTATAGCTTTCAATATCCGATTCTTTACGGTCATAGTTATATGAAATGCCTTGTATCTTATCTTTCCCGGCATACAAATAATAATTTCCTGCTTCTTTTAATTGATTATGTGTAAAAATATTTATTCTTGAATTTATATTTTTATGTTCAGGTATTATTTCAAAATTGCTGTTAATATTCTTTTTTATTTTAAAAATATTTTCCTTTTTCTCATCAATATTTTGTAAACTGATAATATCATCTTTCCCAATAGTATAGAATAATTTATTTTGATTTTCACTTAATAAAGCTATTTTATACATACTGGGCACAAAAATAGAATGTTTTACAAAATTGCTGAATTGTGGGTCCAAAGCAACTGCTGATAAGTATATTTTCCCTTTGCCTGTTGACTCAACAGTTAAAAAATCATTTCCATTCTGCATTTTTAACAGATATTCCGAATTGGAATGCGAAGTTTTATTTAAAATATAATATGAGAATACCATTGGTAAATCAATATTTTTAGGGATTTTTTCAAATACATCATTATAAATTTCATGGTTCAGATTTATTTTTTCTATTTTGGTCTTAACAGTATCTGATTTTGTGTAATAATTGGCATTTACAGAGGTAAGAAAATCATGATAACTTTCCAAATCTATTTCTGCATTAGGAAAAACAATAATACTTCCTCCGTTATTAAAAAAAAGTTTTAATTGTTGGGATAAGCCGGATGAGATATATTTTAACTCATTTAAAATTATTAATTTATAATTTGTAAAAGATGAATAATCAAGATTGTTTTCCAAAGAATTAGTAAATGTAAAAGCAGAATCTTTCCCAAATAAAGAGTTAAGATAAATATTTTCTTTTGTCTCATTAATACTTAATATTGGAATATTTTTGGAAACAAGATATGAAAAATAAAAACTATTGTCATAAGTTATAGGATAATCTGTTATCTCAAGCATACCGCTTTGAATGCCGGTTTTATGAATAGTATATGGCAAAATTATTTCTGTTTCAGAATTGGCATTTATGTTAAAACTTGCTATTGCTCTTTGAGTATTGTTAATAGATAACTTAACAGGAATTTTTTCAAGATTGTCGTCAGAATTATTTTTTATACGTGCAATTAATTTAACATTCTGTTCTAATTGCAAAACAGGAGAAGCAAACCAGCAACTGTCAATATAGAGATTATTAGTTCTGTTAGCAATAACAGAGATAAAATAAACATTTATATTTGTGTCATTGGTAAGATTATTAATATCTGTAATATTTTTTTGAAAATCAGAAATGATATAAGATATCTTATTTTTAGATGTTTTTGAATATAACAAATCCTTTTGACGCAAAATAACTTCTGATATATTTTTTACACAGGGAGAGATATGAATATCTTCAAGCATATTAACAAATTCTTCTTTGCTGACAAATCGCTGATGCCTGCCTTGAAAATCATTTGTTAATATTTGAAACAAGTCCGAAGATTTATATGTATTAGCTATTTCTAATGCCTTATTTTTTGCCTGCTCAAATAATATTCCATTATCTGATAAAGCATTCATACTGAATGAGTTATCAATATAAATACTTATAGTATTATTTTTTTTATTTAAATGTTTATTTTCAGAAATTGGAATATAAGGTTGTGCAAAAGCAAAGACAAGACAAGCAATAGCCAAAATACGAGAAAACAGAACCAAAAGATGTCTGATTTTTGATTCTTTTTGTGTCTCTTGTTTTAATTCACGAAGAAACAGTATATTTGAAAAATAAATTTTTTTGAATTTTCTGAAATTAAATAAATGAATGATTACAGGTATAGAAATCAAAAAAAGCCCAAATAAAAAATACGGATAAACAAACTGCATAAATAAAAAATTATTGATATTTTTAAAACAAATATTTTAAGCAAAATTAAATATTATAATGTAAAATTTTATAAAATTAGCAAATATCTGCACTATACAGATTTAATAAAAGCCCCAGATTTACAAATTTAAAAATATTAAAACTTTATTTAATTGTGTAAATAAAAATTTGTGCTAATCTGTGCAATCTGTGACAGAAAAAAAACAAACTTGCTAATTTTAGATATAAGCAGAGCAGATATATTTTAGATATTTATATAAATAAATTTGCATAATAGATATTTTTTTTTTATCTTTGTGGTTTAATTGATATAAATAACTTTTATAAAAAAAACTGAATAATTATGAAAAATCTAAACAAACAATTATTCCTTATTATCACTTTTATTTTTTGTGCAGGTCTTACGGTTTCTTATGCACAGGAATCTTCAAAAGAAGTGATTTTTATATTTCATAAAAAAGGAGATAAATTTTCTCAACCTTATGAAGAAAAAACAGCTCAGGCATCTCAAACAGATAAAAGATATACTGAATTTAGCATATCAGGACTTGAAACACAGCAACAGGTTGATAAACTAATTCAGGATATTAAAAAATATAAAGAAGTTGTTGATTTTTCAATTTCATCAGAAATAATTGATAACCAAAGAAAAGCATCTATTATCTTTGACGAAGATGCTAATATGGATTTTTTTAAAAGAATACTCTTGTCAATAAACATTAAAAATGTTATTATTGACGGTGAAAAGATGCATACACAAGATATAGAATAAATTAAAAATAAAAAAATATTTTTTTTTAATAAATTTGATATGAAAAACTTCTACTATTCATTTATAATAATATTGTCAGTATTGTTTTTGATTATCAATAATACAAAAGCACAGGTTCCTACTGACCAGGATTGCCTGGGAGCTATTCCTGTATGTCAGAATGTTTATCCTCAATCAAATTCTTATTCCGGCGAAGGTAATTATCCGGATGAAATACAACCAACCCATACACCCTATTCTGATGATATGTGTCCTGGAAATTGTTTACTAGCAGGAGAACTAAATGATGTCTGGTATATTTTTACAGTCCAAACAAGTGGTAATCTTAGTTTTACAATTTCCCCAAACGATGTATGGGATGACTATGATTGGGCTGTATATAATCTAACAAATGCAAATTGTTCGGATATTGCTACTCAAGGAGATGTTATACGGGCAAGCTGTAACTTTTGTGGAATATCCGGTAACACAGGTCCAAATGGCGGGTCTTCCAATAATTGTCAGTATGGTGACCCTGCTGGTTGTACTAATTTTAATGCAACAATCCCTGTTATAGCAGGACAAACGTATGTTGTTAATATTAGTAACTTCTTATCAACACAATCTGGTTATACACTTGATTTTAGCGCTTCTTCCGCAACAATATTTGATGATATTCCTCCTTATATTAATAGTATTAATCCGCCTGTTTGTGGTGCCACTTCTTTAACTTTTGATTTTTCTGAAAATGTATTATGCAATACTGTTGAAGATGCGGACTTTACTTTTACAGGACCCGGCGGTCCATATACATTATCAGGAGTTACAGGACCAGCTTGCTCTCTTGGAGGAACTCAGGAAAATACATATACTATAAATGTTTCTCCTTCTATCACTGTAAGTGGAAATTATAACCTGTGTATAGATGCCAATGCATCCGGCTCTGTAGCAGATCTGTGCGATAATCTTGCTCCATCCGACTGCCTGCCTTTTACAATAAATGCAGTAACTTCTTCCATAACAAATATTACTGATGCAACCTGTGGCAGTAATAACGGTAGTGCAACAGTTACAGCATCAGGCGGTAATCCTTCATATACTTATAACTGGAATACTATACCTCCACAAACAAATGCTACTGCTAATAATTTAGGTCCGGGAACTTATATTGTTACTGTTGGTGACCAAACTTCTTGTGTGTCAATAGATACTGCTATAGTGAACAGTATAGGCGGACATACAGTAGCAATTATTAAAACTGATGACAACTGCGGACAACATATTGGCTCCGCAACAGCAACGCCAAGTCCATCAGGCTCTTATACCTACAACTGGAATACAACACCTACACAGGCAAATGCTACTGCTACAAATTTAGGAGGAGGCAATTATTCTGTTACTGTTAGTGATGGAGTTTGCGATGTTATAGCAACAGTTACAATAGACGACCTTCAAAGCCTTTCAGTAATGACCAGTCATACTGATGATAACTGCGGACAACATATTGGCACCGCAACAGCAAACGCATCAGGAAGTCCTGGTGTGCCTACTTATGAATGGAATACAATACCTCCACAAACAACTGCTACTGCTACAAATTTAGGAGCCGGCACTTATTCTGTTACTGTTACTGACGGAACATGTGTTGTTATAGACAATGTAACAATAGGCGATACACCAAGTCCAACAGCTAATATTAATAGTCATACTGACGAAATGTGTAGTAGCTCTAATGGCACGGCAACAGTAACAGCAACAGGCGGAACGCCTTCTTATTCTTATCTGTGGAATACTTCTCCTCAACAAAATACAGCAACAGCTACAAACCTAGCAGCAGGAACTTATATTGTTACTGTTACAGATATAAATAACTGTTCTGATACTGCTTCTGTTACTATAATAAATATTCCGGGACCAACAGCTGTTATTACTAATACCAGTGAAGAAAACTGTGGTAATTCTGATGGCACAGCAACAGTAACAGCAACAGGCGGAATGCCTCCTTATTCTTATTTATGGAACACTAATCCGATTCAGTATGATACAACAGCTATAAATCTGGCTTCCGGAGTTTATACTGTTATTGTTACAGATGATAATAACTGTACTGATACAGCAACAGCTATAGTAAATCTTATTCCGGGACCTGTTATTACAATAAATTCAACAAATGAACATTGTGGACATTCTGATGGCACGGCAATAGCAACAGTTACCGGTGGCACACCTCCATATACTTATCTTTGGGATACATATCCTCCTCAAAATACTGACTCAATTACTAATTTATCTGCCGGATTTTATACCATTGTAGTAAGCGATGGTCCTTGTAGTTCAATTGAAACAGTAGAGATTGCGAATATTCCGGGACCTGTTGCAAGCTTTACTGTTTATCCGGAAATAACAACTTTGGAAAATGCAGGATGTAGTTTTACAGATAATTCTCAGGGCAACATATCTTCATGGCAATGGGATTTTGGTGATGGAAATTCTTCTTCTGAACAAAATCCTTATAATACATATACAGACCTCGGAACTTATACAATAGTGTTAATTGTTACTGATAACTATGGCTGTGTTGACTCCACAAAAAGAACTGTTATTATTAAAAGTGTTTTTACTGTGTATATCCCTAATTCTTTTACACCGGATCAAGATGGATTAAATGAAGTTTTTGGACCGGTATGCAATGGCATTGACAAAGATGGCTTTGAAATGTTTATATTTGATAGATGGGGCGAAGAAATATATGCTACTGATGATATATTAAAACAATGGGATGGAACAAAAAATAATGTAAATGTTCCTGTTGGCATTTATGCTTATTATATTGTTATAAAAGAAGAATATAGTGATAAAAAATATGAATATGTAGGGAAGATAAATCTTATTCGTTAATTTTATTAAAATAGTCAGAAATCTGCAGTTAACATCGGCAATTAAGGAACAGGACTTTCTAAAGGGACTAAAAGTCCGTTTGATGAATTGTGAATATATAAAAAGGGCAAGTTGTATAATTATAAACATGTTACCTTTAATTATTAAAACAAAACAAGGATATCAAAATGAAAAAAAATGCAACAATTGATAATGAATTTTAAACAGGGAATTATTATTATACTGATATTTTTTACCATTTCATCCTTTTCACAATCAAATCATATAGCAGGATTTAGAGCATCAAGGATTTTGTCCAGCTATCCAAACAATCAGTTTCCTGATGAAAATTACTGGATAAACACAGGCAATTCTATTGCTTCAAAATTTGACAGTACTGCTCCTGCAGCTATTTGGATTGTCGGGTTATACTGGGACGACGGAGTAATGTGTCTTAACTTTCCGTCCCCGGGACCAAGTTATAATAATATTGAATTTACAGGTACTGACCAAAACGAATCTTATCTTACACAATTTGATAATCAAGGATTTAATGTCTGGTTGCAGGTAGAACCAGGCGGTGCAGACATAGACACTTTAATGGATTTGGTATTTAATCAGTATCAGCAGCATCCTTGTGTTAAAGGATTTGCTATAGATATAGAATGGTACAATACACATTTATATAGCGGAGGACAACATGTTACAGATGCCAAAGCACAAACATGGGAACAAAAACTTAAGTCCATTAATCCTGAATACACTCTTTTTTTAAAACATTATGCACAAAGCTGGATGCCTCCTGTTTATCGCGGTGATATTATGTTTGTTGATGATAGTCAGAATTTCCCTTCATTAAGTTCTATGAATAATGAATTTTCTTCATGGGGAACAAATTTTTATCCTAACAATGTAATTTTTCAATTCGGCTATTCTGTTGATAAACCGTGGTGGTCTCAATATGCTGACCCTGTTTATACAATAGGTAATACTCTTATCTCTGACATATCCAATTGTTATGGCGTATTTTGGGTTGATTTTACAATAAATGATATTTTTCCTGTCAATCCTGTTAATATTTTGGATGATTTCCCTAATGATTTTAACTTAAATGTATATCCTAACCCTTTTAAAGATAACTTAACAATTACTTACACTTTAAATAAAAAAGAACAAATTAAAATATCATTAACAGATATTCTTGGAAGGGAAATTGCTTTCAGGTTGCCTGATAACAGTCAAAACAAAGGTAAACATAAGATTAATATCAATATTAGTGAGTTAAAAATATCCAAAGGAACTTATTTATTAAGATTTTTAACAAAAACAAATGCAACTATTTATCCTGTAAAAAAATGTTAATCATTTTAAATACTAATGTTTCGCAGTTACTGGATAGAGATTACAGCTTAATAATTAATATAATTCATCTCCTATATCAGCAAATACGAAGAATTTTGTTACATTTGAACTTTGAATCTTGAACATTGAACTTGTAACTGCTTATATATGAACTAATTATAGAAAAACATGAAAATAAAATCAAATACTAATAAAGACAAACAGAAATTTATGAAAATTTCTATTTGTCTTTTTATCTTTTTATATAGTTTTTGTTTTTCCCAATCTTTTGCTCAGAAAAATGAAAAATTAGATGCTTATAAAACAGAAGAACAAGGTTATTTTGCACACCTTACTATGACTAACAAAGGAGTTGTTGCTACTGATAATTATGCGTCAAAATTATATTTATTGCAAAATGGCAAACTTGATGAGCTTATTGCTACTCCCGGATGTGGTCGCTATTATACTGTGTCTCCTGATAAAAATAAAATCGGGTTTAAACTTATCCTGTCTGATGGCACACAAATTCCGGCTGTATTTGATTTGACTACTAATAAAATAAACAAGTTGCACATCCCTGTTGATTTATGTGGACAAGTTAGCTTTAGTGATAATGGAAAAATTGCTTTTACTGTAAATAATGATTTATATGTAACCGATGGTATTAACACACAAACGTATGATTTAAAGGTTTATTCAAATATTGCCCCGATTTCTCCAAATGCAAAATTTGTTGTATTTAATAATAATTCTGACCAATTGCATATTATTAATTTATTTAATAAAGAAATAATTCAAATCACTGATAACAAATATGGATATGTTTATCCCAAATGGTCTCCGGATGGTAATAAACTGGTCTTTTCCACATTATCAGGAAATTTATTTGTTTGGGACTGTATTAACAGGAATACATATTTTATTGGACAGGGTGGAAGTCCTGACTGGTCAGAAGATTCTCAATATCTGATTTATCAACGTTCTTATGTAAAAGATTTTGAGTTTAAGGGCTCTGATATTTTCCTTTCAAAATATGACGGGACCAAAACTATTGATTTAACAAAAACAAAAAATACTTTTGAGATGTGTCCCATATTTGGCTTAAACAATAATATTATATATCATACTTATAATAAGAGAGAAATGGTCTCTTCAAAGTTTGATTTACAAAAATCCCGTTTATACAAAAAACAAATTATCTTAAAAAAAAAACAAAATTTAGAGATTAAGTTCTATAATACTAAAAATTTTACACAAAAATCAACAAAGTCAATTACTCATATACCGGGTGATGCTCCTTATATTAGCCAGTTATATGATGTGCCTGATTTTCATAATGGCAGCGGTTCCTGTGCTCCTTCTACTGCTGTAATGGCTGTAGGATATTATAACAGATTACCTAAATGGCCTACTCAGGTTAGTTCTCCATATACTCACACAAGTGATTATGGCTCTTATGTTGCTGATAAATATCGTTATAATGAGATATATTATGATGATTATTCTTCAACAAAAGTAGCATGGGGTGCCTATGCTCACATGTGGGTAACTTATTCGTCACCAAGTAATAATGGAATGCAGTCATATATTGAAAATCACAATATGACTTCAAATCATATATGGACAAGCTCCTGCACTTTTAGCTATACAACCGATGAAATTGATTTAGGCTATCCTCATCCAATATGTAGCTGGCTATCAACTGCCGGACATTTAACACTAACAGTGGGCTATGTTAATGGTCAGCATACTTTGATTTTTAATGACCCTTACGGAAATAAAAATACATCACCATGGTCAAACTATACTCCTACTGATAAAGGTATAAATGTTTATTATGACTGGCCTGGTTATAATAATGGTTATGCAAATCTGGATGCTGACGAAACTCACGGTGGAGTAGCGTGGACAGTAAAGGCAAGAACAAGCGAAACAACTTATAATGATACTATTATTGATGATATATATTATGAGCATGGTTTTTATATGAATAATCAGGAACCATCTCACATGAGATATTTCCACGACCAAAATGCCGGATATAACGGACATACATGGTGGACAATTACAATGGATTCACAAAGCGATGTAGCTTGGGTCAAATGGACTCCAAACATACCTGAACACGGAGAATATGAAGTTTTTGCTTATATCCCTAATATTGGTGCTAATGCCGCAGATGTTATTTATAAAATCTATTATGACGGAGATAATACATCTGTTGTAATTAACCAGAACAGTTATTCTGATGAGTGGGTCTCTCTCGGAACATATCCTTTTGAACAAGGTCAGTATGGATATGTATATCTTGGCGATTCTACAGGCATATCAGGCGACTCAATAGCTTATGATGCTATGAAATGGCATAAAATAAGTTCTTTTGATAATATACCTCCAACAAGCTTGGTTAATGTGAATGGACAGTGGCAGACAACCGACTTTTTGGCTTATTTTACAGACAATGATGACTCTGCCGGAACCGGTATTGATAAAAAATTTTATCAGCCACTTGAATATACAGGTACAGAATGGAGAGCCAATAAAA
>CAZOSY010000055.1:0-8672 GCA_964582565.1 uncultured Bacteroidales bacterium
TCCTTTACTTCTCTAAAACCGGTTAAATCCCAATTAATAAATGATTTGGGTGCATCTAAAACTTTAGTAACGCTCTCGGTTTCAGTTTTAAATTTTTTCAATTCATTTCCAACTGATTTTAGAGCATCATTATAATTATCAATATCATTATTAATAATTGAACGTGAAAGTTCATCGGTTGCATTTGCAGCTTCACGCGAAGCATTAGAAATTTTATCTTTTAAAAATAATTCTAAACTTTTAAGTTCTTCATTTGAAAATTTAGAAATATTTTTCTTTAAATTATTAACAGATCCTTCAAGTTTGACAAATCCTTCTCCGGCACGTTTAAAACCAGAAACAAGAGTATTCCAGATTTGTTGTCCTAATTCTTTATTTACATTTTTTAAAGCATCACCTAATTTCCATTGCGCATCTTCAGCATCTTTTGTTCGTCCACTAAATATAATAAATGCCCCTGCAGCTAATCCAAGCAAAGTAATTAATGCACCCATTGGATTTGCCATAATTGTAGTGGCTAAAGAAATAAAAGCTCCTTTTAAAACTCCAAATGCAACAACTAATCCAGGAATTATATTTGTTGCTAAAAATCCTAATACCAATAATACGGGACCTATTGCGGCGGCAAGTCCACCAACAATTGCAATTATTTTTTTTGTTGAATCATCAAGATTCTTCATCCATTCAATTACATTTCTTATTACTTCAAGTACTTTTTTTGCTACTGGTAATAAAACATTTCCAAATGCAACTGCAACATCATCTAAATCTTGTGTTAATTCTCTTGATTGATTTGCAAAACTTTCACTCGTTCTGGAATAATCACCTAATGCATTTTTACTTTGTTCTTGCGCTAATTGTAATGTTGCAAATGCTTTTGCTTGTCGTTCTGATTCAAATGTTAATCCATCAAAAGTATTTTTTAACATTTTAGCCTTTACGTCTTCTTCTAAAATAGATATTCCTAAACTTTTTATACTTTCTCTTTCACCTAGTAAGGCTTTTGTTAATGCTTTACTAGCTCCTTCGGCTCCACCGCTAAAATTTGAAAAACTTGCTAAATCAACAGCTAACTTTTGAACTTCCTGAGATAATTTTAATGCAGATTTTTGTGTAAATCCAAATCCTGTAAGTAAATCACCTGTATCACTTAATAATTCACGACTTTTTTTAGCAGATAAACCATAACTTTTATCTAATACATCAGCCATTTTATTTGCTTCGGTCGAAATATTTGAAAATACTACCTGAAATTTTGATGAAATTTCTTCAGCATCACTTGCAGCTTTTATTGCTGCTACACTTAATCCTATTAACGGAAGCGTAACAGCAATTGACATTGTTTTGCCAATAGACTTCATTTTTTTTCCAACCTTTGCAAGATCAGTTTGGGCGCGTTTCATTTTTGTTTGAAACTGCTTTATGTCTGCTCCAAGGATGAAATTTAAACTCGATAATGATTTTCCGCCTGCCATTTATTTTGTTTTATCCGATCCAAGAATCTAATTCAGATTGTGATTTTATTTGATTTTGATTTTCTTGTTTAGATCCTCGATTTAAATATTTTTCAAATGTTTTCGGTTTGTCAGATTTTTTCACATAAGGATTATTTAATAACATTGAATATGTTATATAATTTATACGGTTCCATTCTTCTTTTTGTCGGTACCGTTCTAAATCATAAAATCCATTTAGCTTGTTTGATAATTCCCGAAATTCAATGAACTCATAATCTTCAACTGTCATTCCTAACATTCCAAGGCTAATTTCTTGAAGCCTGTCGAATGTTAATTCTTTTTCTTCGCCCCTACTTTTTTCGGGGCATTCAGGTTTTTTGATTCTTTGATATTTGGAAAGCTTTCAACAAATATATCCATTATCTCATTTACAATTCCAAAATCATCATCCAGCCAATCAGAAACATCATCAATAATAAAATCAAATTCTTGTTTCTCTTTTCTGGCTCCTTCCTGTAATCCAACAAAAACAAGCATGATCATATTCGTAATTGACATTCCTGAAATATTCATTAAATCAGCCAATGTTGAATTTGTTTTTTCGCTGTAAATCCGTAATGCATTCATTCCGAATTTTACCGGACGAAGTTTTCCTCCTATTTTTACTTTTTTTAACATTTTAAAATCTCCCGTTTTTAAATTAATAATAAAATTTTATCTCTCTTACCTCCCCCATTGCTGATGCAATTTAGCGGGAGAGGAAGGGAGAAGGTTCAACTGGATAGAACTATGATTCCGTTTCTTCTGTTAATGCTCCATTACCTTCGAATGTTACTGAAAAGGTTGGAGTTTCTTCTGAACCAGATGTTTTATCTAAACTGGAAATTTGTGCGTTTCCAGAATACTTCTTATCACCACTGACCGCTGTTGTAAATACAAGTGCAACATCATCATTTCCGGTTGCAGCTGCAAATAAATCAGGTAAGCCATAAGTGGCATCTGCTTTAAATTCGATATCTGCACTCATCGACCAGGATTTTGTTCCGGGAAGTGTTTTCTCCCATCCTGCATCGTCTTTGTTTACACTTTTTCTTGTTGCTTTTGAAAATGAAATACCGCATGAAGATAAACAGTTAATTATTGTACCTGCAACGGTAATTTTTTCAAGCGTTCCATTAATATATCCTGAGCTTGCCATAATTATATGTTTTTAGAGTTTGTAATTTTTTTTTCTTTGCCTTTTGCAATAAAACCACCAATTAATAGATCGTTTAAAAGTTTACGATCGACAGTCAACTCAGTTCCTTTAAGTTTTAAAGATCCTGCTGGATGCTGCCAGTCTTTTATTAATTTAACAGTTCTAAAATTTGTATTTGATTTTTTGTTTGACATGATTATTTAATATTTAATTCTAATGATGTAATCTTGTATAATTGTGTAATGATCGCTATCGTAACTGAAAGCATCATTTTCATTTTCGTATCTAATAGATTGAACACTCAATCCACCTTTAGTAACATTATCAACTCCATGAAGTGCTGCAAGAATTGCAGCTGCTATATCATTAACATTTTTTTCGACACTCGAAACAATATTAATTTGAATTCTGATTGTTCTTAAACCAATTGTAATATCCTTATTTACATTTGGAATATTAGAAATTTGCTGAACAGTTACATAAGGTGAATTTGCTTCCTGATTTGAATTTACATTATAAATTCGTGTAGAAATTAAATTCGTAACTGCTGTAACGTTACTCAAAATATCGTATATTGCTTTAAATACCATAATTTTTAATATCCCACTCGTTGACTTTTTGAAGCTAATGTTTTACTGTATCTGTTTACTAATTTTTCTGTTTCTTTATGAATGTGATCCTGAAATAGTTTTGTTGTTTTTTGTTCAACTGCAGTTTTTTTAGAATCAATTGCAGGTCGCATAAATGGCCTTGCAGGCTGATTGGTTCTATAACGTTCACCTTGTTTTAGTTTTCCTACCCATGGAATAAAATCAGGATTATCGCTATATTCGCGTTTATACCCTTTACCAGTTGGCGATTTATATCCGACAATTCCACTTACACCATATTCCACAAAATGAGCATACCATGCATATTTTTTATTTTTTCCTGTTTTTACACGTGGCCCAACAAGAATTCTTGCAACCTTCTTATTTTTAGAAGTTATATTTCCAATAGATTTTGCCATTCCCTCACTTATTGTTCGGGCATTATTACGAGCGGCAATAATAAGAGGTTTTGTTCCTTTACGTTCCAATTTTAAAAGAACATTTCTCTGAAGCTTCTCCGGCAAATGTTTCATAATTTGCTGAGCTTCTTTAAATCCCTCTATTTTAATATTATTACTCATTATCTCGTTTTTCGCATGTAAGAATAATCCATCTATTTCTGCCAATAACTTTAATAGAAGTTATGTAATAATTTAATGAATTAAAAACTACTCGCATTTTGTAAGTTACACCGGAAACATATCGTAATGTAAAAAATGTTTTGTTTATTGCAGTTTCCTGATCATCTTCTTCTTTTTCGTTTGCTCCACTATCAGAAATATTTGCCCATAATCCGGTTGCATGATTACTCCAAGCAACTGTTCGTAATCCATCAGAATCTGTTGATGTTGTTGGTTTTTGAATGCTTATAAGTCTGTCAAGACTTCCGATATTTATTTCATCACTCATACCGAATAAGGATAATAAAGATCAATTAACATATCAACTGTTTTAGAAAGAGTTTTATGCCCTTCATCACCACGATTTTCATATAAATGACCAACAATTAATTTTATTAATCCTTTAAATTCTTCAGGAACTAAGGCTGCGGCTCCATATCCTGCGGTAAATGTTATTTTAACCGCATTAATAACATCCTTTGTATCTGGCCAATCTTCATCAAATGTTGGATATAAACGTGCCGGAGTTTGAATATTATCGAGTTGAAATGATGCAAATGTATCAGCACTTCCATCAGTATCAGTATAAGCAATTTCAGAAACTGCAATTACAGGATAACGATTTATTTCAATTTCGTTTGCAGGAAAAAAATCAAGATATAATTCCCATGTTGTTGTTATCAAAGAACGATTAAGGCGTTTTTCGATCACTCGCCGTGCAACTTTTCCATAAGAGGTGATGATAGTATCTTCATCACTTTCTGTAACTCTTAAATGATTTTTTAATTCAGCAACTGTTACAGGTTCTGTGGCCGGTTCGGTTTTGATTTTATACGCCATTGTTTGTTTTATTTAAGATTTAAAATATTCCCGGATTTCTTTTTCGGTTGTTTTACCAATGCCATTAAATTCGGTTAAATCTGAAATACTATTAATTTCGGCAATTGTACAAACACCATTTTTTATTAAAACAGCACGCCCCGGAATATCATCAGGAAGATCGATCTTAATTTCGGCACCTTTAAAAGGTTCTACAATTTTAAGTTCGATAAGTTCATCAGCTTGTTTTTTTGGAAGTTCAACAGTATCTCCCTTAAAATAACCAAGACCAAATCCCATTCCGTTTCTGATAAATGTTACTTTTTTTGTTTTCATCTTTTGTTTTTTTTCTTTTTTTGCCCCTCCCTTTCAGGAGAGGCTAAAAAGATTATTAACCTAAAATTAATTATGAAAAATACCCCACCACGGGATGTCTTAATTCTATGTTGTTAGAGCATCGGCCATTGCTGCAAATGAAACAGCTCTACGAACTGCAACATCCCACCAACTGTTTGCCACTATTCTTAACAATGAACTGCCTGCTTGTGTATAAGGATCAACCACGAGATCCATTCCACCAAACTGGCCAATCATCAAATCATTAAAGTTTCCAAAAATGATTGCTGAACAAACTCCTGTTGATGTTCCTTTATCAAGATCGGAAGGAACTAAAGTTGATATTGCAGCTCTGTAACCATTAAGCATATTATCATCTTTTGGCCATACAAATAATCCAGAACCAGAATCTAATGCTGTTTGTTTTAATTTAGCTCTTACTTTTGGATTTGTAAAATACCCTAAACTTCCAATATCAGCATTATCAACTGCAACTTCTCTTTCAAGATTTATAATATTACCCCAAGTAGCAGCTAATCCATTTGTTCCTCCAGCAACTGATCCAATTCCGCTTGTATTCAAAATTCCTTCAGGTATAGGATCGGAACCTGATCCATTTATTGCTGCTGTTTCTACTGCAATCGCAATTGCAGAAAGAAGTTCATTTTTAATAAACTTTTCAACATCAATAGAACTTTGGAAAATTAACTGTTTCGAAATATCGGTATAACCACCTAAACGTTTTGGATCTAAAGAAATTTTTGAAAATACTGAATCTTTTTCTGCATTTGCATCATTTTCACCTTCCCAGGTTGCTGTTAATGCTGTAGCTGCAGGAATATCAATTTTACTTGTTAATCCTGTTAAAAATTGAGCACCTAAACTGGCAAGTTGCATTTTAGCTTTTAAAGGTTCAATAAATCCTTGTTGAACTGTAGGAACTGTAAATCCACCTTCTGTAGTAGTTCCTGCAGTTTGATCACGTTTTTCATGTAAAATTATACCGGGAATTCCAACTCCTTCAACTTCTTTTCCCATTGCTCTGGCTTCTTTAACGGCTTCTTGATGCATTTCAAGTTCTAAACCTTCAAGTTTTTGATTCGGTAACTGACTTCTAATCGCTTTAACTAAATTAAAATTGTTTTTAATTTTATCAATTTCACGTTGTTCGCCTTTTTCCGTTTTTTTTCTTTGCTGCTCACCTGCCATTTCAATAACAGTTTTTTCATGAGTTTCTGCTCGTTTAATTTCGAGGCCGAGAGTTTTCATTTTTTCAAGATAACCGTCATATTCTGATGTTTGATCATCTGTTAAAACCCTCTTTTCCTCTTTTGCGGTTGCGATAATTGCCTTAGCTTTATCCCAAATTGCACCTTTTTCATCTCTTAATTCGTTAGAGGATTTTAAACCTCCAACAATTGGTGCAATTGCCATTGTAATTCCTGTCATTCCTATAAAAGGATCGACATTAAAAAGTCCACAAATAACTACTCCTAATAAAAGAGTAAATAATCCTAAAATAATTTTTCTTGTTTTCATTTTTTTTAAATTTGTTATTATAATTTATGTAATTCTAATTCCTTCTCGTATATATCAAATGAAAAATTATCTTTTTCATTTTCTTCTTTGCGATGTTCGTTGCAATAATCATCTAAACTACGTTGCGCAATTTGTTGATTACGCTCAGCAATTTTTGCATCTGTATCAGGATATGCCGGAAATGTTACCGGAGATACATCAATAAGATTTTCAACTTCAAGGATAGTACGATCTTCATCGATACCTGCTTTTTCGCTTTTACTCCATTCTACTTTTTTAACAGTAAATTGGAATGATGATGATTTAATATCACCACGATTTAAGCTTTCTATTAGATCGTTTCCTGCAGTTGTGTTTGGTGCTTCGAATTCATATTTAAGTCCGATATCATCGACTGAAAGCTTTAATGTTTTAGTATTTCGAGCAAGAACAATATCTCTATTATGGTTAAATAAAGCAACGGTATCTTGATCAAGACAATTATTAAAAGCTTCGGGATCGATTTTTTCGCGGAACCATCCATATAAATCACTGGACCATACATTGAATTTTGCAGCATAACCTACAATTTTACGAGAGGGATTGTCGTCTTCTCTTTTCTCAATTCCAATTGGATAAGAAAATGTACGACATTCGATATTTAATTTTTTAATTTGTGTTGCCATTTTTTCCATATTTTTGGTTCATAATTTCTCCTAATTTATCGGCGGGTGCTAAATTTTGTTGCAGATAATATGTTTCACCACCATCAATTTTATTTTTATCTTCTAATGCACGAATTTCATCACGATTAAATACGCCGATGTTGAACATGTCTTTATAAAATTGTGATCTGGCTTTAGCATCGCCCCGCAATAATGCAGTAAGATTAAATTTTGAATAAAAATCAAGTTTTTCATCTTTACGGAATAATTTTCGATCAATTTCTTCTTCCCAAGTCCGATACCAAGGCATTAATGAATACGTAACAAACTCTATTGCTTGTTGCTCAACAGATGCGTAAGTTGGTCGTTTTTGTGACTGAATTAAATGAAGTGCCATTCCGAACCACCGGGCAATATCTTCGATTTTATGTTCTGACGATGCAACAAATTGAGCATCTTCAGGGTTCATCCCTATTTCCTTAATATCAAGCCCACCTTCCAAAAATGCAACATCATTAATATTATTTAGGTTATTAGTATTATCGTTATTCCCATATTTCTTTTTCCAAGATTTTTTTAACCGCGTTTGAACATCTTCATGCACAGTTTTCGGCGATGTTAATGCTATTCGTTTTGCTCCACCGGAAGAAAATATATTACCACCATATTTCTGTATTGCAAGAGATGTTCCAATACTTTCGCGAGCAACTGTAAGAACTGCCTTTCCTTTTATCCCATCAAAACTTAATCCTTTGATATGTAAAACATCATTTGCCGGAAATGGTAATTTATAACCATTAATTTTGTAAAATAATTGATTATGATAAATAAATGGTTCGACATCGTTTGGCTCGGAAATAAGTTGTAATTCGATAGGTCGGTTTGCACCATTGCGTTTTATTAGTGAGTATGAATTTCCTCTTAATACTGCTTGTGCTTGTGCTGATTGTCTAAATGTAAATGATCCCATCATTGAGTTTGGCTCTTTATGAATGAGATAGTGGACAGGATGTTTTTTTGCTATTGTTTTGTTTCCATTTATGTCTTGTATAACATTTAATGGAACCATTGCCAGGGAATTTGATAAAATACGAACGCAAGCCCACACGGCTGAAAATGTTAAAGCTGTATCCGGTGTAACATTCATTCCTGAGAATGACTCGCCACCAAAAACTTTTAATAACCATTCCTTTGGGTTTTTTATTGATGAAACTTCACCGGAACGGCGTTCAATATTAATTAATTCCTTACCTAAAATTGATAACTTCACATTTCGAAATCTTAATAATTTATTTGTTGTAAATTAAAAGTGACTTCAAAAATATGATGAGATTTTTAAATATAAATGGGACATTATGCCGTTTATTTATATAACGGCATAATGTCCCGGATGGTTTTGTTGGTTTGAGAAGGTTTTATCACGGACCCGCTGCATTTTATTCTCATTTTTTATGTTCCGGTTTTTTACG
>CAZOSY010000055.1:8772-13683 GCA_964582565.1 uncultured Bacteroidales bacterium
TTTATCACGGACCCGCTGCATTTTATTCTCATTTTTTATGTTCCGGTTTTTTACGAAAAATGAAAATCATTTTTTTTGTGATTTCATTCGATTATTTTTCACACGCCGGAAACTATCCCAGTTTGAGTATTTATATTTCCCAAAATATTTTTTATAGGTATTTTCGGTTTCTTCGTAGGCTTCTTTATTGGTTTTTAAATCATCACGACCAAGGTTTTCAAAGTATTTTTTCTCAAAACCACGAGATGTAAGTAAATTTATTGCTTCAGGATTGATTTTTTTCTTTGTTTTCATAGTTAAAGTCCTTTATTTTTATAAATTTCGTTGATATCTGGCTCGCTGTCACCTGTCATATACACACAAAGTGCTATAATTAAAGCAACAATACCATCAATTTTGTTTTTACTTTTGGATTTATCAGGCCGAATATTGTCATTTGTATCTCTGACAAGCATAATATTACTCATCATCCACCTGAGAATCGGGTTCCCGGCATGATTTATTAATAATTCCATGATTAATCGTTCCAGTTCCTTTGTTGGAGCAGAAATTACAGACATATACATTGAAACAGGATCGAATGTTTCAATTCCTTCTTCCTGTAAATCTATAACTAACTGAGAGGCATTCCATTTATCGAAGCCGATCATTTGAATATCTAAATCTTCATCGAGCTCAATAATTTTCTTTTTAATGATATTATAATCTGTGACGTTTCCGGGAGTTGCTTCAATTAATCCTTGTCTGATCCAGTCGTTATAATTAACATCAACTGAAACAGATCGAGCTTTGGCGGTTTCTTCAGGTAACCAAAAAAACGGAACCACATCAAATCCCTCACCTTCCAACCATGGAAATATTAAAACTAATGCTGATAAATCGCGGATGGAGGCAAGGTCTAAACCTGCATAACATTTTCGTCCCTTGTATTTTGATAAATCAATTTTTCCAAGATCACATTTCATATAATCAATATCCGAAAGCCATGTCGTTTCGCTCGATGTCCATTGATTTAAATGTAACCGCCTGAATGTATCTTCGAAGCTCGGATTATTTTTAACAACATTAATTTGCTCTTTTATGTATGCTTTTTTTACAATAGAGCCATAACCGGGATTTGCAATTTTCCAAGTTTCTTCTGAATAAATATCCATCTCTTTGCCAACTGTGTATATTACCGGGAGGAATGTATCATCTTCAATTATACCATCTCTAACTTTTACAGCATAATCATGCATTTCGAAACAAATACTTTGCTTATCGAAGCCCGCAGTAGTCAATAAAATGATTAATGGTTGGCGGCGTGAACCAACTGAGGTTGTTAAAACATCATATAATTCACGGTTTGGTTGTGTATGGAGTTCATCAAAGATAATTCCATGAGCATTAAAGCCATGTTTTGTCCTGGCATCAGCCGAAATGGCATGATAAAAGCTACCAGTTTTAGGGCAAGTAATTGAATTACGGAAACATTCGGCACGGCTGTTAAGAGCTTTTTCATGGTTGACCATATACTTTGCAACCTCGTGAACAATTCCTGCTTGAATGCGTTCAGCAGCAGCGGAATAAATTTCTGCCCCCGGTTCGTTATCGGCAAGCAATAAGTATAAACCAATTCCTGCAGCAATAGTTGATTTTGCATTTTTACGAGGAATCTCAACATAAATTTTTCTATATCGGCGTAATTTTGTGATCCTGTGCTTCCATCCAAAAAGCGGCCGGATGATATCATCTTTTTGCCAATCTTCAAGAATGATTTTTTTTCCCTGAAGCTCTCCCTTAACATGGCAAATATATTTCTCGATCCAGTTTATCACCCGGTCCGCTGCTTTTTTATCGTATATGTATTTTGAATTATTTGTCATTTAATCGAAATCTTTATCTTCATCATTTTTTCCTTTTACAAATGGAGCAACGATTCTACTTTGCGCCGATGGCGTAAGTCCAAATTCGCTTGCAAGTTTAATGGCAGAATTTAAAGCATCCTGAGAAATTTTATGATATGGATTAACAATTAATGATTTTATTTGTCCGGTATCATTTCGCAAAGCCTGCACCCGTGATTTTGTTCTTAATTGTTCCTCTGTTTCTAAATGAAGTGCCATTTGATTTGAAAAAGAAATAAGTAAAGGTAATCCAACTGTTTGAAGTAGATTATTTGCAGCCAATTCTTTAGCTGTTGTTTGATATATTTTTTTTCCAATAGGAGAAAACCATTTTGGTGGATAAGGAATTTTAATCACTCTTTCGACTTCCATTTCCTTTTCAGGAGTTCTACATTTCTGCAAAGTTCCCTGAGCCTTTTTTATTGATGTTGGTTTTGATTTACGACCTGCCATTATATTTCATTAAAATAATTAATAATATTTTTATATATTTTTTCATTGTTAAAAACCACATACTGCTCAATGTTCGCATTATTTGAAAAATTGCCACTTCCTGCAATTACATAATAATTTTTATCTGTTTTTATACAATTAATTTTACTATGATTTCTTGCTTCTTTAAAATCGAATGAAAATTGTTTTTTAAAATGATTTAGAATTTCAATAATATTTTGGTGGTCATATTTCATCATTTTATTAATTAAAATAAAAGCATTTGCTACTGCCCCGGAATTAATAAAATCGCCAAGTGCAAGTAATACGCTTTTTGATAAATTAAAAGTTGAGAAATGAATACTTATGATTTTTTCTGTTTTTAAAATATATGGAATAAATGTAAAAGCATTAAAACTCATTTGAGTAATAATAAATTCCATTTCATTTTTTATTGGCATCTTAAATTCCTTTAAATTTATTAATTTATTAAAATGAAAATCCAAATATTTATCTTTTAAAATTAAATCTCTTTTTTCCTTTTTTTCTTTCTTTGATAATATTTTAAAAGTATTATCTTCAATAATATCAAATTTCAAATCTTCTATATTTCCAAACTCTTCCATTTTGCACGCATAAAAAAGTGATTAACTCACCGATTATAATTTCAAGGCTGTAGTTTTTTATACCCCCCTACCCATAATTTATTTTCATTGATATAATTGGGTTTTATCATGTGATTTTCACCTGTTTTTGATTTTAAGATTAACATTCTATTTATCAGTTAGTTAGCTCATAGTAATAAATACATGGATTATTACCTTTGATTTTATTTTTTAAAAACATTTATCAAGTAATAATCCTGCATTGTTTTTCATTTTCATTTTCATTTCCATTGCTCTTGTATATATCTGAGTTGTTGCAAAGTTTGCGTGACCGAGAAGCATTTGAGTTTGATACTCACTTGCTCCTTGTTCGAGTGCAATTGTCCCAGCCGTATGTCGTAAACTGTGAGCTGTTATCTTTGGATCATCTATTCCGGCAAGGCGTAAATAATATTTAACAAGTTTACTAATGGTCCGACTTGATAACCTTCCATTGCTCTGGTGATTATTATGTGATATAAATAATGGATGATGTTCTTGCCAATCGCGGCGAATAATTAAATAAGAATGAATTTTATCCCATGTTTTATCTGTTAATGCAATTGGTTCCTCCTTTGTGATCTTTCCTTTTCGTTGTACAAATATTACTCTATTATTATAAAGTTCTGATATATCTTTAATATTTATTCGAACAACTTCAATTTCTCTGATGCCTGATCGAAGCATTAAATTAATAATTGCGAGATCTCTTTTGCCAATTAATGTATCCTTTGGAATTACTGAAATAAGTTTCTTAACTTGCTGAATCGACAACGGCAGCTTCTTAAATCCTCTGTACTTTTTAGGAGTTTTAATACCTTCAGCAATATTTTGATAAAATGAATTGAGTTTGCACCAGGAAAAGAATTTACGAATAACTATAACATAATTAGCGATTGTTAATTCGCTTTTATTTTCTTTGTATAATTTTTCTTTGTATTGAATAATATCCGAACGTTTTAGGTTTTTCCAATCTTTTGATGAATTTTCTATCCATGTAAAAAAAATACAAATAATAACATCGTATTGTTTTCGCGATTGACTGCTTACATCCTGATCAGCCAGAAAACAATCAATTAATTCTGTTATATCTTTATCTGTATTCATATTGGTAATGGAATTGATTGTAATAAATCATTACTAACATGAGTGTAAATCTCAGTAGTTTTAGAGTTCTTATGTCCAGCTAATTTTTGTATAATGCGAATATCAGTTCCTGCTTCTAATAATGATGTAAATGATGAATGTCTTAATTGATGAAAGTGACTATCTTTTCTAATATATTTTTTCATTATTTTATTACAAGATGCTGCGGAATATTGTAATCGAAATTGACCATTAAAAAGGAATTCTTTTGGTTTGTATTTTTTATAATACTCTCTTAAATTTTTGAGGATATATTCAGATAATGGAACATAACGATCTGTTTTTCCTTTTGATTGTTGAATTAATATCAACATTCGCGTTGAATCAATATCTTTAATTTTAAGATTAATTACTTCTGAAACTCTCATTCCGGTACTATATGCTAATGCAAGTATAGCTTTATGTTTTATATTTTGTATTGATAATATTTTTGTTTTTAATTCTGTTTTATCAATTACTTGTGGAAGTGTTCTTTCACTTCTTGGCCGACTAAAATCAATTTTATTATATTTTTTCTTTAAAACTTTCTCATAAAAAAACTTTATTGAGCTAATAATTTGATTTTGTTGTGATGTTGATGTAAAATTATATGACTTTAAATATTTATCAAAATCACCTGAAACAATGTGTGCATGGTATTTATCAATCTTATTTAAAAATTCTGTTAAATAATGAGAATACGATTCAATTGTATTTTTTGCATACTTAAAATAATTTAAAGTTTCGATGTAAAACTTTAAATCTTGCTTATTCTTATTATTGATTTCCATGGTATTAAGTTTTGTATTTTATATATAGATGTT
>CAZOSY010000056.1:0-13510 GCA_964582565.1 uncultured Bacteroidales bacterium
AAGAATATCCGATAATTTTGGAGCAAAGGTATAAAAATATCCGATAATTTTGGAGCAAAGGTATAAAAATGTCTTATGCGGAGAAGATTCTATTATGTTTCAATCCTTGTTTTAGTGGAATTTGGTCTTAAAGCTAACATAAATTATATAAACAAATAGCTGACTAAAATAAACAAAGGAAGAAGTATTATTAAAGAAAATTTAATCATATAACTAAAAAAGTCAGGCATTTTTATATTGTTTTCTTCTGCTACTGATTTAACCATAAAGTTTGGTCCGTTTCCGATATAGGTCATACTACCAAAAAATACAGCACTAATAGAAATAGCCCGCAACAATGTTTCAGGGATTTTGGCAATAACAGGAATGCCATTAAACAAATCAGCAGATTGCTGAAACAGACCAAGAGCAAGAGAATGAAAAGTAACTGCTGTTGGTGTATTATCTAAAAAACCGCTTAACATACCGGTATAAAAATAAAATTGTGTTGGCGTTTCAATTCCTAAACTACTTGCGTTGGATTTGAGATATATCAAACATGGTGTCATTGTAATAAAGATACCGAGAAAGAGATAAGCAACTTCTTTTATTGGCTCCCATGTAAAATTATTTGATTTTCTTGTTGTTTTTGATGTGAACAATATTGATAAAACAATCATTAAAAGAATAACACCTTCACGGATAAATCCAAAATAATGATTTTGTTTAACAAAAGGTAAATATTGCTCATTCAGAAAAGCAACAGACAGAACAACTCCTGCTAGCCAAAGAAAGTTTAAATTACCTTTCAGTTTTATTGGACGAACATTCATTTCATCTTTTTTAAGATCCTCTGTTGATTCTTTTTTATAATAATATGAATCAAATAAAAAATAAATTAAAAGTAATATCCCGTTCATAAAAACCCATTCAGGCAAAAGTTTAAAAAACCAAACAAAAGGCGCACCGCGCAAATAAAGCATAAATAAAGGAGGATCACCAAGAGGAGTTAATAAACCACCGCAATTTGCGACAATAGCTATAAAAAATAAAATTGTATGAATTTTAAACTTTCGTTCTTTATTGGTCTGAATAACAGGACGAATAAGTAACATTGCAGCGCCTGTTGTGCCCATAAGTGAAGCAAGAACAGCTCCTATACCTAAAAATAAAGTGTTTATACTCGGCTTTGCCTGAATATCACCGGACAAAAATATTCCGCCTGTTATAACAAATAATGCTCCAAGCAAAATTATAAACGGAATATAATCAAAAATTATTTCTTCTTTTAAATCCTCTCCAAATCCTGCAAAAATAAGATAAATAGCGGTTGGAATACCTAAAATAAGTGCAACTATCAGCTTATTCTTATTCTTTTCCCAAAAATTGTTAAGCCAAATTGGACAAACAGCTATTGATAATAGCATTAAGATAAATGGTATAATTGTATAAAGTTGTATTTTCATTTTAATAAAGATTATATAAAAAAATAATTTGCAAATATATATATTTGATAAAAAAAAGATTGTATTTAAGAAAAAAAAAATAGTAATATTGTATCCAAAATAAAAATAACATTTAAAATAATTAAAATATGAGAAAAAGAACAATAGTTACATTACCCGGAGATGGTATAGGAACAGTAGTCTTAGAAGAAGCAATAAGAGTATTGGATGCTGTTGGATTTAATGCTGATTATGTTCATGGAGATATTGGCTGGAATTTTTGGTGTAATGAAGGCAATCCTTTCCCAGACAGAACAATAGAATTAATAAAAAAACATAAAATTGTTCTTTTTGGAGCAATTACTTCAAAACCCAAAGATGAAGCAGCTAATGAATTATCTCCTGAATTACAAGGTAAAGGACTGGTTTATTATAGTCCTATTGTTGGTATGCGACAGCTTTTTAATCTTGATTATTGCATTAGACCTTGTAAAACGTATAAAGGCAATCCTTTAAATTTTATCAGAAGAGCAAATCAGGGCAAAGTTGAAGAACCTCAAGTTGATGTTGTCATTTACCGACAAAATACAGAAGGATTGTATTGTGGAGTAGAATGGACTAATCCTAATGAACAGGTTTATAATGCTCTTATGACACATCCAAAGATGAAGAAAAACTTTTCTGATGTGCCAAAACAAGAGTTAGCTATCTCAACACGTATCTTTTCCAAAAAAGCTTGTGAAAGAATTATCCGTGGGGCTTTTGAACATGCCAGAAAATTTGGATATAAATCTGTTACTCTTTGTGAAAAACCTAATGTGCTTCGCGAGACATCCGGTATGGCTCTTAAAATAGCGAAAGAAATGCAAAAAAATGAATATCCGGAAATAATTTTTAAAGCTACTAATGTTGATGCACAAATGATGTGGATGACAAAAAATCCTGAAGATTATGGCGTCATTGTTTCGGGAAATCTGTTCGGCGATATTATCTCTGATGGCTTTGCAGGACTTATAGGCGGCTTGGGCTTTGCATGTAGTGCTAATATTGGAAAAGATGTTGCTGTCTTTGAACCAACACACGGCTCTGCCCCTAAATATGCAGAATATCCTGTTTCTATTGTAAATCCTATTGCAATGATTGCTTCTGCCTGTATGATGCTTGACCATATTGGAGAAATTAATATGGCTAAAAAAATACGCAATGCTGTTTCTAAAGTTGTTGAACAAGGTAAAGTAAGAACTTATGATATGCTCAAAATGCATGGTAGCACTGATGTTATTAATAAAGGTGCTGCTTCTACTCAACAAATGACCGATGCTATTATTGCTGAATTATAAAATTGAAATTTAATTATCCGCCTCAGGCGGATGAAATATTAAAAACTTATGATTAATAAAATAAAAGAATTATGGACTGAATTGGATTGGATAAAAGATGATGATTTAAGACAAAAAGTAATTGATACCTGGGTTTTAGCTTTTGAAAAAAGCGTATTAAAACCAGACGACCTTAAAGTTATTCCATTTACTCTTTTATGTGGTCCCGATTTAAAAGTTAGTTTTATCACTCACAAAAGATGTGTTACTCATATTGCAAAGCAAAGCGGAGAGAAAATAAATCAGTTTTTTAAGGACGAGCTTCCTGTAAATATGGATGTATTAATTGCCGGTGCTATATTATGTGATGTAGGGAAATTGTTAGAGTATGTATTAGATGAAAAAGGCAAAGCTGTTCAGGGAAACTATGGTAAATATTTAAGGCATCCTTTTTCAGGGGTCTCTTTGGCAGAAAAATGCGGAATAGGTCCGGAAATTTGTCATATCATTGCTGCTCACGCAAAAGAAGGTGATTTAATTAAAAGATCTACCGAAGCATATATTGTTCATCATTCAGATTTTATGACTTTTTTGCCATTTAAAGACAGATTAAAAATATAAACAGATGAAACTTCCGTAACAAGCAAATTTGACACACAAGGGAATGATACGCCTTAGGCGGATTTTACAGTAGAGACGAGGCATGCCTCGTCTCTACTAATAATGTAATAAAAATATAAACCCCATAGGATAATATCCAACGGGGTAAACTAATAACAATATAAACCCCATAGGATAATATCCAACGGGGTAAACTAATAACAATATAAATTACTTTTAAATAACAATATAACTAAAATATAAAAATATGGAAAATACTATTTCAAGACAGATTGCAAAATTTGCTATTAATCTTAAATACAAAGATTTGCCTGATAATGTTGTTTATGAAGTTAAACGATATTTATATGATTCTATAGGTTGTGCCTATGGTGGTTATCATACAAAAGATGTGAATATTCTTTATAATATTTATAAAAATATCGGAGGAAAGCCGGAAGCAACGATTATTGGTTTTGGAGACAAATTGCCTGCTGTAAATGTTAGTTTGGTTAATTCTCTTATGATTCGTGCATTGGACTTTAATGATATTTACTGGAAAGAAGACCCTTCGCATCCTTCTGACCTTATACCGGCAGCTTTGTCAGTAGGAGAAATACAAAATGCTGATATGAAAGATGTTATTGTCGCAATTGTTTTAGCTTATGAATTTGAACAGAGAATGAGCGAGTTTGCTGTCCCGGGTGTGCGCGAAAGAGGATGGCATCATGGGACAATAACCCAGTTTGTGTCTCCTCTTGTTGCAGGCAAATTATTAGGTCTTAATGAAGAGGAAATGGTAAATGCTATTGGTATCAATGCTTGTCATAATTATACTATTGGTTGTCCTACTGCCGGAAAACTTACAATGATGAAAAATACTGTTGACCCAATGGCTGTTCAATCCGGCGTTTTTGCTGCTTTAATGGCTAAAAATGGTTATACAGGCACAGAAGCAATATTTGAAGGCAAAGAGGGCTTTATGGATGTATTTGGTCCTGACTGGAGTGAAGAAAAATTGATAGGCGGATTAGGTGAAAAGTTTAAAATACTGGAATGTGGTATGAAAGCTTTTCCTACCGAAGCTTTGACACATACTCATATAACAGCAACATTAAAAACAGTAACAGAAAATGATATTAAACCCGAAGATATTGAAGAAGTGAGAATTACAGCCATATCAAAAGCTGTTGATATTTTGTTTGATAAAAGCAAATATGAGATAAATTCCCGTGAGACAGCAGACCATAGCTTGCCATATTGTGTGGCAAGAGCTATTATTGACAGAAAAATTACTACAGAAAGTTTTGATAATAATAAACTGACTGACCCTTTATTAAAAGATATGATATATAAGATTAAAGGTGAGGCAAGTGAAAAATTTGAAAAAATGTTTCCTGCAAAACAGCCATCACAAGTTGTTGTTCGGACAAAAAATGGTAAAGAATATAAGACGTATTTAGAATATCCAAAAGGCGACCCAAGAGAACCAATGACTATTGAAGATTTAAGTAATAAATTTAATTCATTGTCAGCAAAATTATTAAGCAGAGACAGGCAAGAAAAAATTAAGAATACAATTTTTAATTGTGAAAATATTTCTGCACAGGGATTTATGAAGGAATTGATAGTATAGTTGGAATTCGTTGAGTTCAGCCGATACATGCTTTTAAAAAAAATCTCTGTGTAAATTCTGATAGACCAGTAGCTTTTTATAGTTCGGATATTATTTTAGCAGTTGGATACCGTACAAATTCGGCAAACGCCATTAAGCTTAGAATCTGGGCAACAAATTACAAACAAATTTTAATGTTTTAAACTATTTTGGTCATATAGAAACGAGTTCAGCACAAGTTTTTATGATTGGATTTGAGGCTTTTATTTAGCCAAACTGAATATATAACTTTTTTAAAAAAATCATTGAAGAAAGACAAAATAAATATTATCACATTAGGTTGTTCAAAAAATATTGTTGATTCTGAAATACTGATAACTCAATTAAAAGCAAACAATTTTGAGGTTAAATATGAGTTAGCAAAAAATGATGCTGATATTGTGATTATTAATACCTGCGGATTTATTGATAAAGCCAAAGAAGAATCTGTTAACACTATTCTACAATCTGTTGAAGATAAAAAACAGGGATTAATTAATAAACTTTATGTTATAGGTTGTCTTTCAGAACGTTATAAAGACGAATTAGAAAAAGAAATTCCTGAAGTTGATAAATATTTTGGAGTAAACCAACTTCCTGATATTCTTAAAGAACTTAATGCTGATTATAAAAAGGAATTATTAAAAGAGCATTCTCTTATAACACCTTCACATTATGCTTATTTAAAGATTTCGGAAGGTTGTAATAATAATTGTTCTTTTTGTGCCATACCTCTCATAAAAGGAAGACATAAGTCAAAGCCAATAGAAGATATAATTGAAGAGGCAAAATTACTTTCCAAAAAAGGTGTAAAAGAAATAATCCTTGTAGCACAGGACTTAACTTATTATGGATTAGATATTTACAAAAAACGCAACCTTGCCTGTTTGTTGGAAAATCTTTCAGAAATTAATGGTATTGAATGGATACGTTTGCAATATACTTATCCTGATAATTTTCCTGTTGATGTTTTAAAAATGATAAAGGAGAAAAAAAAAATATGTAAATATTTAGATGTTTCGTTTCAGCATATAAATGATAAGATACTGAAATCAATGAAAAGAAAGATAACAAAAAAGCAGATAACAGAATTCATTGATAAGGCAAGAAAAGAAATACCTGATTTATCATTAAGAACATCTTTTATTGTCGGATATCCTGATGAGACGGAAAAAGATTTTCAGGAGTTGTCAGATTTTGTTAAACATACTAAATTTGACCGTTTGGGAGTGTTTACTTATTCGCATGAAGAAAATACACCAGCATATAAATTACAGGATAATGTATCAGAAAAAATTAAACAAGAGCGTGAAAAGAAGTTGATGAGTATTCAGCAAAAAATTTCTTTAGAATTAAATAAAAATAAAATTGGAAAGACATTAAAAGTTATTATTGACAGATTAGACGGTAATTATTTTATTGGAAGAACAGAGTTTGATTCACCGGAAATAGATAATCAAATTTTGATTAAAAAAGATAATAACATTAAGACAGGAAAGTTTTATCAGGTAAGAATTACAAAGGCAGATTATTATGATTTGTATGCTGACTTAATACAAAAATTTAGATAAAGTTGTTTCTAAATATCAAATTTAGAGTGGTATAAATGGTTACTAAATTTTTTCAATACAAGAAATTTTATTATTTTTGATATTAATAAACTAAATTATATGTAATGGAAAAAGAAAAAAAATACAATTATTTCAAAAAAAGACAGTAAGAACCTATTGGGGTGAGGATAAGGAACTTTGGTATTTTTCTGTTATAGATGTTATTGCAATTTTAACAGAACAAAAAGATTTTCAAAAAGCAAGAAATTATTGGAAGATATTAAAACATAGACTTTTAAAAGAGGGAAATGAAACGGTTACAAATTGTAACCGTTTGAAGATGCTTGCTAGGGATGGCAAAATGAGAATGACAGACGTGGCTGATACAGAACAAGTTCTAAGATTAATTCAATCTATTCCATCACCCAAAGCAGAACCTTTTAAATTATGGTTGGCAAAAGTAGGCTACCAAAGAATTGAAGAAACCGAAGACCCTGAATTGACTTTTGACCGTGCCATAAGAACATATCTAAAAAAAAGGTATTCTAAAGTGTGGATTAACCAGTGACTTAAAAGCATTGAAGTACGAAAAGAACTGACAGACGAATGGAATAAACGGGGAATGAAACAAGGTTTGGAATATGCTATTTTAACTGATGAAATAACACAAGCATGGGCAGATAAAACAGTAAAAGATTACAAAAAACTAAAAGGGCTAAAAATCTTTTAAATAAACCAGACAATAAGAGGGTTGAAAATGAATAATATGAAACAGATCCGGAAATAGATAATCAAATTTTGATTAAAAAAAATAATAACATTAAACAGGAGAGTTTTATCAGGTAAGAATTACAAAGGCAGATTATTATGATTGGTATGCTGACTTAATATGATTGTAAAATTAGGTTAAATCTTATTTTGAGGTATTTGATTTTGTTGATTTGGCAATAAAAAGGGAAAAGCAGATAAAAGGATTTTCCAGGACGGAAAAAATTTCCCTGATTAATTTTTTTAATTCCCGATGGATTGACTTGTATAATAATGGAAAGATAGAGATTCCTCATTCCGCTTCACTTCATTCGGAATGACAGTTTATTCATTTCTAAGGATAGGGAGAGTAAGTGTCCTGACGGGAACCGTCAGGACACTTACTCTCCCCTTTAAACAAAAGTGAGTTGTCATTCCGATTCGCCTAAGGCGGAGAGGAATCTCATTGTTCTATGTAAAATAATTTTTACTACATAGCACCTCAAAATAAGAATTAACCTAATTTTGACTTAATATAAAAGAATTAAAATTTTATAGTAATTTTGTGGTAAATAAAAATTTCTTTAAAATAATATCTAAGATGAAAAAAATAACAATAATATTAATATTTTTTTGTGCAATAGTGTTTGCATCAGCTCAAAATTCTGAAAATGTCAGTAAAAATGCTATAAATCATGTGGACAGCAAAAATTTAAAACAAGGTCTATGGCAAGAAAAACAGGGAAGAATACTTACCAAAGGTCAATATATTGATAATAAAAAACAAGGAATTTGGATAACGTATCATTCAAATGGTTTTATTAACAGATTAGAAGACTATAAGGATGATAAAAAAAATGGTATAACAGTGATAATTAACTCACGAGGCACTTTAACAGACGAAAGATATTATAAGGATGATGTTTTGGATGGAGAAAATAAACATTATGCCAGACGAGGCAGATTAACTTCTGAAATGTTTTATAAAAAAGGAATTTTAAACGGACCCAAAAAATTGTATTATGATAATAGTAAGTTGCAGGAAGAATCTTTTTATAAAGACGGGAAAAAGCAAGGAACAGCTAAATGGTATAATCAAAAAGGTGTCTTAATGGCTGAATATAACTATAAAAATGATGTTTTTGAAGGAACTAATAAAACATATTTTGATAATGGCAAAATCCAATGCGAAGAACATTATATAAACAATCAGCATCAGGGAGAATATAAAGAATATTATGGTAATGGTAATATAAAAGTTGAAGGACAGCATTTAAAAGATGAAAAAGATGGTGTCTGGAAAGAATATTCAGAACAAGGAAAGATAATAAAGACAACAAAATATAAAAAAGGCGTAAAAAAATAGTTCTCTGTTTAGATATTTACCATGGCAATCCTGTCATAGCCAGATAACAATAATTTTAAATGGTCAATTTTATTTTTTTTATAAGTTTGAATAGATGCAAATAAACAATTTTAATTAATATGGCATTAATACATTCTTTTGAGTCAGCAGGAAATATTCTTTTTAAATACAGAGGACAGGTTCCTGTTGTATTATTTATATTAGCAATACCGGTTATTTATTTCACGTCTGATATTGAAAATAATACTGTTTTGTTAATAATAACTATGGTCTCTGTTATTTTAAGTGTTTTGGGCTTTATTGTCAGAGCGTATGCCGTAGCAACTACATCAAGAGGCACATCAGGCAGAAATACAGAAAATCAGGTTGCAGAGACATTAAATACTACCGGCATTTATTCAGTTGTCCGTCATCCGTTATATTTAGGAAATTATCTTATGTGGACAGGAATAACAGTATTTACTTATAACATTTATTTTTTTGTTATTGTTTCTTTATTTTTTTGGCTTTATTACGAGAGGATTATGTTTGCCGAAGAACGTTTTTTAGAAAAAAAGTTTGGTAAAGATTTTATGGATTGGTCTTTAAAAGTTCCTGCTTTTATACCTTGTTTTAAAAAATATATAAAAAACACAATTCCATTTTCATGTAAAAGTGTTTTAAGAAGAGAATATTCCGGCGTTTTAGCTACTGTCTTTGGATTTACTTTTGTAGATGTTTTAAGATATTATCTTCTTTTTCATAAATTTGAATGGAACCGCATTTCTTTGTATGTTCTTGCTGTTACAATTATTATAACCGTAGTTTTAAGAACCATAAAGCATAATACAAAATGGCTTTGTGATAAAAATTATTCATAGTTTAATATACAATAAAGATTATTTTTTATGCTTTCCTTAAATAATATATTAACTTGAAAACCAGTCGTTTACAGATATATTTATATATGTTGATAGCTTCTTTTTGCTGGGGATTGACATATATTTGGTATAAAATTGTATATATATATTATAATCCGATAACAACGGTATTTTTAAGATTGGTTATATCATCTGTAATGTTATTTATTTTTGTCAAAGTATTAAAAAAGCAACAAAAAATTAATCCAAAGGATTATAAATTATTCTTACTCGCTGCATTTTTTGAACCTTTTTGTTATTTTTTAGGAGAGAGTTTTGGACTGAAATATGTTTCTCCAACAATTGGAGCAGTGATAATAGCAACAATACCTGTATTTACTCCTGTGCTTGCTTATTTTACATTAAAAGAAAGATTGTCGGGATTAAACATTTTTGGTATATTAATATCTTTTTTTGGTATTGTTATTATACTTTTAGGTAAGAACTTTTCAGTAAGAGTATCTTTAACAGGAGTTGCATTATTGTTTTTTGCCGTGGTTTCAGCTTTGTTATATTCTGTTGCAATAAAAAAATTATCACACAAATATTCGGGAGTTACTATAGTTACTACCCAAAATATTATTGCTTCTGTATATTTTTTGCCTTTATTTCTGGTGTTTGATTTTAATCAGTTTATACAGGTAGTACCAAATTTTGAATTGATTTCTAATATATTATTTCTTGCTGTTTTTGGCTCTGCTTTTCCATTTGTTTTATATATAGCTGTTGTTAAAGAGTTAGGCGTGAGTAAAGCTAATATATTAGCAAATTTTGTTCCGGTGTTTACTGCCATATTCTCTTATTTTATATTATCAGAAATGTTTAATTTGAATAAAATTTTAGGGATAATAATTGTATTAACAGGCGTTTTCCTTTCCCAACTTAATAAATTCAGGAAAAAAACCAAATAAAAATTTTTATTGATTTTAATGTGAGAATCCGTAAAGCAAAGTTATATGTGGGCTAGATGTCAATGCTGATATTTTATTTTATTTTTTTTTACAGAGAAGCCAAATTTTCCGATAAAATTACCTAAATCATAATATTTGCCATGTGAATAACAAATAAGATTGGCTCTATTAAGATTAAAAGCATTGGTTTTTTTATCAATATATTTACTATCAGCATTAATAGCAACGATTTCGGAAATAAACATATCGTGTGAGCCGAGATGTTTTATTTCTTTAACAACACACTCAATATTTACCGGAGATTCTTCTATTAAAGGTGCATTAATTTTATGAGCTTTAACAGGTGTAAGTTTCATTTCTTTAAATTTGTCAACATCTCGGCCTGATTTTACCCCACACCAGTCAGTTGCGTATGCGAGTTTCTTTGTTGTAAGGTTAATAACAAAATTTTTATTTTTTTTTATAATATTATACGAAAATCTGTTTTGTCTTAAAGAGATATAACACATTGCTGGTTCTGTACAAATAATACCTGTCCATGCTACTGTTATTATATTATATTCTTTACGAGCAGAACCACAACTAACCATTACAGCAGGTAATGGATATATCATTGTGCCTGGCTTCCATCTTAACTTTTTCATGTTATTCCTGTTAAAAATATAAAAAAACAAACACACGGCAAAGCCAAACATACATAACCACCATCAAAGACGGTGGCTTTAAAGTTGTAATAAATTTTTTGCCCCGTGAAATACTGCTATACTATTTTGGTCTTTAACAGTTTTATTTTCTCAAATAATTTATTAAAAAATCTATTTCGTTCTTTTTCTGAAGCAACACTAATCAAACTAGACTTTTTCATTAAAATCTTTAATGACTCATGAGTTTGATGACAAAAAGCAGGATTAGTTGTGGTTAAGAAGTTAAGCACATTATATGTTAAATAAGTTATTTTATTATTATTCATAGTAACAAAAATAGTATTATCACCAAGTATAACCTCATTATGATAAAATTTGTAGTTGCCTTCAAGACCAACAGCTTTCCCTTGATACAGAAACATAAAACCACATTTTGCCTGTTTCTGAATATGACTTATTAGCTTATCTATGCTTTCACATAATAATAATGCATCTTCTTTTCTTTTAAAAAACCCTGATTCCCAGTAAAATTCTATTTGCCTTAATATACTATTGATAGTGTCCTCATTCCAAATTTCTATAACAGGTAGTTTTATATAAATATTTAATATTTTCCTTCCTGTTTCAAGTAATGCTTCAGGGACTTCCTCAAATGAAAAAAGTTTTTCTTCATATCCGGGAAACTGTAAAATTGTTTTATGCCAAAAAAATATTTTAAAGATAGCTAATTCTGATAATTGAAAATACTGAAAAATCGGAATATCCTTTGCAAAATAAATTATTTCTTTGTTTCCAAAATTTTGTATTTTTTTAAAGTCATTTAAGATATTAATAAGATATTGCTCAAAGTTAAAAAGTTTGTTATCCAATGGCTTGTAACTGAATATAATATTTTCACTTTTTATATTAAAAAGTGTATCTACAGATATTTCATAATTAGAACATAATCTCTGTAGCTCTTTCATTGATAATGATTTCTTACCTCTGATTCTGCGATAAGCACTGTCAGTACTAATATCAAGCAAATAAGAAATTTCATCTGCCAAAGATAAATTAGGAGGCATTTTATCTCTGATTTGCTGAAAAAGTATGTGCTGCATATTCATTTGCTGTTCCATGCTGACAAAATAAAAAAAGATTAGTAAAAATTAATTATTAAGAAATTATTTTTTGTATCAATTGCAAATCACAATATTAATAATAAGATAAAAGACGCAAATTATAAAAAATTACTTTATCATAAATAAGTATTTGGACAAAATTATTAAAAATTGCAAAATTTCCCAAACCTCTTGCAAAAAATCATTTGCTCTGCCTCTGTTCTGAATGTATCTTTGATATGAAATTCAACTTTTTTTATTAACAATTAAAATTTTAAAACTATGAAAACTTTAAAAAAAATAGCAGTCACTTTAAATCAAATGCATATGATAAAAAATATTGATAAAATTAATTTGCTGTTACTGTATTCCTTTGTGATGCTTGTATTTATGAGTGGATGCACACATTATTATTATGCACCCAATATGCATAATGTTCCGTTATTTAAAGAAAAAAATGAAGTAAGAATGTTATTTGCCCGTAGTTCAGGTGATGAATTTGAAGGGACCGAGATTCAAGGGGCTTATGCAATTACTAATAATATTGGAGTAATGGCAAATGGATTTCTTGCAGATGGGCAATACGAAAACAATTATGGAAAAGGATATCTGGTTGAAATTGGAACTGGTTATTTCAAGCCACTGGATAAAAAAGTTGTATTTGAAACTTTTGGAGGAATTGGAAAAGGATATGTTGAAAATGGATATGGTGATGGCAGATGGTTATCAGTAAAATTCATGCGTTACTTTATTCAACCTTCTATTGGCTTTACTTCAAAATATTTTGATGTGGCATTTTCACCAAGATTTTCCTGCTTAAATTTTGGTAATACTCAACATAGTTTATTATATGAAGAATATGATGTTGTTAGTATGGGGTTAAATAATATAAATAATAATAAATGTTCAATTTTATTTGAACCGGCATTTATAGTCAGAGGGGGATGGAAATTTATAAAACTACAAGCTCAATTAGGACTATCAAGCAATCTTAATAATCCAGATTTAAAGCAAGAAGACGTGAATATTAGTATTGGCGCTTATTTTAGCTTATAATTTTTGATTTTTTTTTTATTTATTAACATTTTTAAAATTTAAAAACTATGAAAACTTTAAAAAAATTATTACTGATAGTATTGACAGAATCATTGCTATCATTGTGCTTAAATGCACAAACAAAAGAAAGTATCGCTGTTTTAAACATAGATACCAAAGGATTACAGTATGATGCAATTAACGAGTTTACCTAAATTTTTAAATTTAGTCGGACAATAGTGAATTATTTTGTATTTTTGA
>CAZOSY010000057.1:0-13377 GCA_964582565.1 uncultured Bacteroidales bacterium
GTAGAGCAGTTAAAATTATTTCACCAATTATTCCTGAATTTGATGAATTCAGAGAACCTTTTGTTGGTGGTGGTTCAATCTTTGTTTATCTGAAACAAAAATTCCCAAACAAAACATACTGGATTAATGATTTATACGCTAATCTGTTCCATTTTTGGAAACAAACACAGCAAGATGTTGATAAGTTAATAGAACAAGTTTATACTTGGATAAGAGAATTTGAAAATGGAAAAAAATTACATAGATATTTATTAGAGAATATTGAAACATTTGATGACTTAAAAAAAGCATCTGCTTTTTTTGTGTTTAACAGAATTACTTTTTCTGGGACAAGTGAAAGCGGTGGTTTTTCCAAAGCAGCATTTGAAAAGCGATTTACTGTTTCAAGTATCGACAGAGTAAAACTCCTTTCATCTATTTTAAATGACACAAATATTACCAATTATGATTATCAAGATATAATTGAAAAAGAAGGAAAGAATGTTTTTATCTTTCTTGACCCACCATATTTTTCTTCAACTAAATCAGCTTTATATGGGAAAAATGGTAATATGCACAAAACATTTGACCACGAAAGATTTGCTAATGTTTTAAAAAATACAAATCATAAATGGTTGATTACTTATGATGATAGTAAATATATCAGAGAATTATTTTCATTTGCAAATATCAATGAATGGAATTTGATTTATGGAATGAGAAATGTTAATAAAAACGGCAATCAAAACGGCAAAGAATTATTTATTAGCAACTATAAATTATTTGAAAAAGAGCAAAAAATAGAAAGAACTTTATTTGACGAAATTGAAGAAATACTGCCGAGAACAAAGGGCTTATACGTAATGCGGGATTTGTAGTAAATTGAAAAATTATGCAAGTAAAGAAATTTAGTAGTAAACTGAAAGTTTCTACTTTCGCAATCGGCTACTATTCTTATACAAACCGTTGGCTTTCATTGTAAGAGCTGCACTGCAAGATTGAAAAATTCCTTAAAAAGACAAAATTTATCTATCTTTGGAATTGAAAATTTATAAGTATTACAAAACAAACTGCAATAAAATTATTTCAAGACCAAAGAGTTTGAGTTCACTGGGATAATGACCAAGAAAAATGGTATTTCTCAATTATTGACGTTATTAAAGTATTAACAGAAAGTCCTTGACCAAGGAAATATTAGAATGCTTTAAAAACTAAATTAAAAAACAAAGGAAGTGAAGTGTCCCATAAATTGGGACACTTGAAGATGAAAGCGACTGATGGTAAAATGAGAATGACCGATATTGCTGATACAGAACAATTATTGCGATTAATTCAATCAATTCCATCACCAAAAGCAGAACCTTTTAAGATTTGGTTAGCAAAAGTTGGTTATGAAAGAATAGAAGAAATAGAAGACCCTAAAAAAATATTTCCTTAATTAGCGTTTGTCCATAATATCCGATTTCTTCGTTATGCTTGTCTTTCAAATCAGTCATTTACAAAAGTAAACTCCTGATTTTTAATACTGCGCAATCCTCAAACTCGAACATTCTGAACTAAATACTTACTTTATAGACAAACACTAATTAATTTATGATTATTATAGGCATCATAGACATTTATTTTAAAATAAAATTTTATCTTTGCAAATTATTAATCAGCTGGCGCAAGTTTGTAACTTGTGCCTAATAAACAAACAGGCAACTGCCTGGCATTCATTAAAAAGAACAAAGATTGAACTTTAATAAAAAAATATCTGCACATTCAATTTTAGCATTAAAGGATGCTTTAGTTGCTATATATTATAGAAAAAAGGATTTAAGACAATTTATTGAATTGACAATTGAGAATACAGCAATTATTTCAACAATAGATTGGACTGAAAACATCAAATATGAAAGTGTATCTCAACTGATTGACCGAATGGTAAAGAAGCAGGATTTATATCAAACTGACCTGTTAAAATTAGTGCAAGAAGTTGGCAATATGAATGATTTTTCACATTTGGAATATTGGGAAAAAGAAAACAAAGGATTAATCAAAAAAGCCCAAATTGCAGTTGCTAAATTAAGGAAACAAGCCAAAGGGTATTTTGACACAATAGAGGAATTTAAAAAAACAGAAGAAAGAAGAGAAACAATCAAGGAAAAATTGAAAAACAGTATTTCTTACCAACAAAAACTTGATGAACTGAAAATGGAATTTTGTGAAATTTCTTTAAATACAAATTCTCAGCAAAAAGGATTTCAACTTGAAAAATTTCTAAATAAATTATTCGTTTTTTTTGATTTAGATCCTAAATCATCATTTAAAGTTGTCGGAGAACAAATTGATGGAGCATTTACTTTTGATAATTCTGATTACCTATTAGAAGCAAAATGGCAAGAGAAAAAAGAAATAAATGCTGCGGACTTGTATACATTTGGCGGAAAAATTCAAGGGAAATTAAAGAATACATTAGGATTATTTATTTCTCTCGGACCTTATTCGTCTGAATGCACAGAAACAGGAAGTCCAATACTAAAATCAATGATATTAATGGATGGAATGGATTTAATGCAGGTTTTAGAAGGTAGAATAAGATTAAACGAACTGATTTTGATAAAACGGAGACACGCATCACAAACCGGAGAAATATATTACAGAATGAAATAAAAAACTAAAATTAAATGGCATTATTTAAAATAGAAAAGAAATTAGAATACATAAAAGAAAAGCCATTTCGGCTTGAAAAGGAAATACAAGATTTAACCGAAAATAATCTGAAAAATATTTTTGGACTGGAATTTGCAAAATCTGAATTTGCTCTAAACAACTTTCGAATTGACACTCTTGCTTTTGATAAAGAAGCGAATGCCTTTGTAATAATCGAATACAAACGAGATAAAAACTTTAGTGTAATTGACCAAGGTTATGCTTATTTGTCTTTAATGCTAAACAACAAAGCGGATTTTATTTTAGAATTTAACGAAAATCTTGACAAGACATTAAAACGGACTGATGTTGACTGGTCACAGTCAAGAGTTTTATTTGTTTCACCTGCTTTTACAAATTACCAAAGAGAAGCAATTAATTTCAAGGATTTACCAATAGAACTTTGGGAAGTAAAAAGGTTTGAGAATAATACCGTTTCATACGAACAAATTCAAAAGGCTGGAGCACAAGAAAGTATTAAAACAATATCCAAAGCGGATAAAACGATTGACAATGTTGCTAAAGAAATAAAAGTCTATTCAGAACAGGAACATTTAGAAAATGTAAATGAAGAAATAAAAGAACTCTACGAGAAATTTAAAAGTGCCATTCAAAATTTAGACAATCTCGAAATCAAGCCAAAAAAGAAATATATCGCCTTTGTTGCTGGTAAAAATGTAATTGACATTTTGCCTCAGAAAAAAGCATTGAAAATGTGGATTAATATGAACAAAGGAGAACTTGACGACACAAAAGGAATTACAAGAGATGTTTCAACAACTGGACATTATGGAAATGGAGAATATGAAATACAAGTCAGAGATGATGAAAATTTAGAGTATATATTAAGCCTTGTGAAACAGTCGATTAAAAAGAATAAAAAATAACGAAATGCCAACAACGTGTAAAAATAATAAGGATTTTAGTTCTAAATTTGAAGGTTCTTACATTGAATAAAGTCCGCAAAATTTTCAATTTTGCGTGTATATATAAAAAGGTAAAATTAAAAATTTGCTCAGTGCTAAACCGAAAAGTAAGTGTTCCAAAATCTCTTACTATTCTTACACAAACCGTTGGCTGTAATTTTTAAAGAAGTGCTATATGAAACTTTTCGAAAAATTTGATTTTACTATACTTGATGATGCAAATTTTAAAGAAGACAGTGTTCGTGAAGAAATTATTGTTCCTATATTAACAAAATTGGGGTATTCCGCGAGTGGAGAAAATAGAATTATTAGAAGTAAGCAACTTGAACATCCATTTGTTCAATTTGGAACGAAATCTAAAAGAGTAAGTATAATTCCTGATTACTTAATTCAGATAAATAATGATTTTAAATTTGTGTTGGATGCAAAAGCTCCCAATGAGATAATTACTACTGGAAAGAATGTTGAACAGGTTTATAGTTATGCTGTTCATAAAGAGATAAGGGTAAATATATATGGATTATGCAATGGTCGAGAATTAATTATTTTTGATATCTATAAGACAAATCCTATACTTTTTATTAAAATCTCAAAAATTGATGAAAATTGGATTAAGGTACTTAACATTTTAAGGCCATTAGTTTTAACTAAACCATATATTCTTACCTTTAAACCAGATTTTGGATTGCATTTAATAAGACTTGGCTTTGATACAAATGTTGAATTTAGCTTTAAGAGTTTCTGGGTAAATTACTTGGCTAAAATTTCTAATGAAAAATATTCATTAACAAGTTATATCCCATTTAAAGAGCAAATCTATTGTGCATCATTTGACTTTGATAAAAATCAATTTGAAAAGCTTCTTGAAATTATTCCAAAAGAAAAAAAAGAAAAAATAAGTTTAGCTTTAAGTAATTATCCATTTACATATGCAATTGAAACAAAAAATGATTCAATTAATATTGGAGCAGTTGCAACATTATCACCAAAATTTGAGACTGGAAAATCAGAAGCTTTTATTCCATTATTGATTACTGACTTTAAAAAATTTATATAAAAACTATGGCTAACACGCGTTCAAATTCAATGCGGGGTTTTGTGGTTTGCTGACTAAGTTTTATCTTAGTAAAGTTGTTCAACGGTGGACAATGAAATAAGGTGGAAACCCGCACTACTGTTAACACGGACAGTCAGATTATCTAAAAACTATTTTATCAGGCCACTGCCTGATGAAACTTGACAATTATAAATATAAACAGGACAAATAATAGGATATTTGACCACTTTACTTGCCTTTTTATAAGCTAAAGCGGACAAGTTGTCCGAGTATAAACAAGTTGTGCTCTATTAAAAAAACATTTGACATATGAATATAATTTTTTCTGACAATCATAGTATTGATGAAATTACTCTTAAAAAACTAATGCTGACAGGTAATGAAATTTCATTTGTTAACAGACCATCTATATCATTAGCAAAAGATGTTGGAACCGTTGCTGTGAGTTCAAGTCTTACAGGTTGGGAAGACCAGCTTTCAAATGATATTGTGAAGATTAAAGTAATTGAACCGCCTACTTCTGCATTTAGTTCGCAGTATTATCATAAATATTTTCAAATTGACCAAAATAATATCGAATTTAAACAGACAATTATTAATGGAATTAGAAATAGATGGATAGGATCTTGGTTACTCGACAGCACTGGGAAAAAAGACAAAACCGTTCAAGGTTTTCCAACACTAAAAGATTGGGTTTTAAATAATGAGCAATTAATTCTTGATACAGATTTGAATGAAATACCAATACGGGACGCTGGAAGATTTTTTGAGTTAGATACATTAGATGATGCTTTTAATGGTTTTAGAACTACTTTATGGGAATACTCATTAAGAGTAACTGCTATCCTTTATGCTTGTAATTCTGAATTAGCAAATCCAATTTCTATTTCACCCATTTTAGACAAAGCAATCAATATTAGAATTTCAGACAAAAGCTATGATAAAAACACAAAGCCTTCTCGTTCATTAGGTTTTAAAGTAATGGATACATTAATATCTGACGAGGCTCTTGAATATATTAAATTTCCTGACATCTTGAAATTTAGAGAGGAAACAAAAGGATTATATCAGAACTATATAGTTGAAATGAACAAAATGGAAGCTGAAATATTGAAAGCTGGAACAGATATCGATATTAATTACATTATGGACACTTCTATAAATCCAGGACTCAATAAGGTTAGAAATGAACTTTTAAAAGTTAGAGACAGTAGGTTTAAAAAAGTATTAACGATGGTTAACAATGGAGTTTTTACTGCTATTACAACTGGTGTTTTGAGTTTTGTCAATTTACCAATGGCAATCATTGGATTTGTTGGAACGCAACTAAAATCTCCAAAAATAAGTCAAGAAATTATTGAAGCCCATTTTAATATGAAAAATCTTGAACGGCAATCTCATTTAACTTATCTATTGAAATTAAATCAATTAGCAGAGAACAAATGGATAGCTGGATAAGAATAACAGAGCACAACAATGTATATAAAAAATAGCCGAGATAGTAGTAAATTCAAGGGTTGTAGCCCGTTTTAATCTCATTGTAAATTGAAAGATTTGAGTTCCGCAGTCGGCTATTATTCTTATACTTAACGTTGTAGCCAATACAAGAAAATGAAACTGAGTAGTAAAATTGAAAGAGAAGATAAATGAAAAGCCAGCCCGAAAATAGCACATTTGTTTTTTGCCAACACACAGGCAAACGCTGAAAAACAAAAAGAGCTATTTTTTTTTGTCAAGTCACAATATTAAAGTATTTTTGTAATTATTATTAAAGAGGAGTTTTTATGGCAACAGGAAGAACAATTAGTGCAAGTTTTTTGACTGAATTAGATAATAAAGTCATTAATTTATGTAATTCAATTTCTGAATTAATATTCAATACAATAAACAATGATGATTTAAAAAAAGATTTCAAAAAACAATATGGTAAAATTAGCCTTACAAGAGATAGTGGATTAGGTTTAGCTGGCGGAAAATTACAAAGAGATGCTATATGCACAAGAGGCAGACAAGGGAAGGCTCCTTTTTCAAATAGAAATTTGAGATGGCATCCTTTAATTGTTGCAGAAAATCCTGTTGAATACGCAAAAGAAATTGAAAGAATAGAAATTGAAGGTGAAGACGAAGAACAATTATTGATTTTTGTTGTAAATATAAATGGTGAAGAACAAAAATATCCATCTGATAAAGTTCACGAATTACCAGAAAGGTTTGTTGCTTTACCAAAACATTGGTATGAACATATAGACAAACTAAAACATTGGAATGATACTCTATGGACACAAAACTCATGTGTAATCCCCGCGTATGAAGCATGTGATTGGCAAGATAGTGTTGAAACTTACGCAGTTTTAGCTATTGCAGTTGCAGTTGAGTATTATAAAGTTGATTACAATAATATATATCTTAAAATTAAAGAAATATTAAATAAACAAGACATTGATGATAATATTTCTTTACCCACGGAATTATTTCCTGATAATAAAAAAGAAATTACTACATGTCCTGTATGTAAACTTCCTTTATCAGATGATTTACAAAGATTTAGAACAGAGAATAGAATCCCAACATGGCAACCAACTTGGAGACATTCAAAAAAAAAAGAAGGGAATGATGGGAGTAATCAAATATTACATGTTACACCATTGGCAGAAGATAGAATTAAACACAAAGCCAATACAGTCCGTTATGGCCATAGATGGTGCAATGTAGCAATGACAGACCATTCTCTTGATGAAACTATTGATTTTATGGAGTTTGTTGTAAAAGCACATAATAGAATTTAAAAAGGAAACGAAATGGATTTATTTTTATCAGCAGAAATACATAAGCCTAAAATTTTAATTTATCGTAAAGATTTAAAACCGATATATAATCTTAAATTAGTTTTTAGAGAAATTAGGGATTATTTTGCTGGAAATGTTACAGGAATTTCGAGAGATGAGAAGATTGCTCAAAATATAATGCGTATTTTGTTTTGTAAAATTTTCGATGAAAAAAACAAGAAAGAAAACGATATTGTAGATATTGCAAATAGACCTGATGATACCTTAAAAGATTTTGCAAATAGAATAAAGTTGGCATTTAAAAAAGTAAAAAAACAGTATTCAGATATATTTGAAGATGATGAACAAATAGAAATAAATGATGCTGAATTATCTTATATCATTTCAAAATTAGAAAAATTTTCATTACTTGATGCAGACCGTGACATTATTGCAGATGCTTTTGAAGAATTAATAGGAACATCATTTAGAGGTGGAGAAGGTCAGTTTTTTACACCGAGAAATGTTGTGCAAATGATGATTGATATTTTACAACCAAAAGAAGGAGATAGAATAATTGACCCTGCTTGTGGTAGTGGAGGTTTTTTGGCTTATATTTTACAATATTTACAAAAACAAAATATTTTAAATTATTACATTACAGGTATTGACAAAGATTTATTTTTATCAAAATTAGCAAAAATATATTTAACATTGCTTGGTGAAAATGAGTATCATGTTTTTTGTGAAAATAGTTTAGAAAAACCTGAAAAATGGAGTAACCAAACAAAACAAAATATAGAGCTAAATAGTTTTGATTTAATTTTGACAAATCCACCTTTTGGGGCAAAAATCCCTGTTATTGGAGACAAATTATTAAGACAATATAAATTAAGTTATCATTGGCAAAATATTTCGAGTAAATGGCAAATAACAAATAAATTAAGAGAAAAACAACCGCCTCAAATTTTATTTATTGAAAGAATTATTCAATTATTAAAAGAAGGTGGTAGAGCAGGAATAGTTTTACCAGAAGGGATTTTTGGCAATCCTTCCGATAGATATATATGGGAATATATCAAACAGGAAGCCACTATTATCGGAATTGTAAGTTTATCGCAAGAGACTTTTCAACCAAGCACACACACAAAAACAAGTGTTGTTTTTCTTGAAAAAAAGAAACAAAGCCGAGATAAAATATTTATGGGTATTGCAAAAGCAATTGGACACGATAAAAACGGTAAAGAAATATTTAAAATAGATAAAGATGGTTCTCATATTTACGACAAAGACGGAAAACTTATTTTAGATGATGAAACCTCTTTAATAGCCAAAAAATTTAGACACTTTTTAAATAGTGGAATAAAAGAAGAAAATTATCTCGGTTATACTGTTAATACAAAAGAAATAGTTGATAATATTTACATACCTGAAAATTACAATCCAGAAGTAAAACAAGAGCTAAAACAACTTGAAAATTCAGGTAAATACAAACTTGTAACAATTAAAGAATTGATTGAAAAAAATATTTTAAAAATTACAAGAGGCAATGAAATAGGTTCAAGAGGTTACGGAACAGGAAATATTCCATTTGTTAGAACAACAGATATAGTAAATTGGGAAATAAAGCTTAATCCTGTTAAAGCAGTTTCAGAAAAAATATACGAAAAATATAAAACACAACAAGATGTTCAGGAAAATGATATTTTATTCGTAAATGATGGAACATTTTTAATTGGCAGGTCAGCAATTCTTACAAAACATGATTTAAAATGTGTTATTCAAAGTCATTTAAAAAAAATTAGAGTGTTAAAAACTAACGAGATTTCACCTTTTTATCTTTTTTTTCTATTAAATACTGAAATTGTTAAAAAACAAATAAAGCAACAAACTTTTGTTCAGGCTACTTTATCTACATTAGGAAATAGAATTAATGATTTAATTTTGCCAATATATGCAGATATAAGCGAAATTGAGAAAATTAGTAAAGAAATTAAAGAAATCATTAATAAAAAAATAGAAATTAGAATTAGAACAAATGAAATAGCATCAAAAAAATTATAAAATCTTCCTTACTGACCATACACATTTGCAATTCCCAAGAGCCAACGCTTGACCAAAAATTGCAAAAGAGTATGTCTTGCCAACGCAGAGCAATATTTTGAAGTAAAAATTGAATATGTGGATATTACCGCAGAAGAGTTTGAAGCCAAAATGAAAAGCTTTGAAGATAATTTAAACAATCTTTTTGCAAAAGGTAAAACGCTGGAAACTGAAATTCAGAATAATTTAAAATGGTTGAGGTATGAATAACAAAGAATTTGATTTGTCAAAATATAATCCAAATACCAATTTTTTACTTTACAAAACGCCCAATGGCGATGTTAAAGTTGATGTTTTGATACAGAATAAAACTATTTGGATGCCACAAAAAAAAATTGCCGAGCTTTTTGATGTGCAAAGACCTGCAATAACAAAACATTTAAGAAATATTTTCGATAGTGAAGAGTTAGACGAAAAAGTGGTATGTTCCATTTTGGAACTACCCACTCAACACGGTGCTATTACAGGGAAAACACAAAATGTAAAAACAAAATTTTATAATCTCGATGCTATTATTGCTGTTGGTTATCGTGTAAATTCAAAACGAGCAACACAATTTCGTATATGGGCAACTGTAGTTTTAAAAGAATTTATTATTAAAGGTTATACAATGGATGTGGAACGCTTGAAAAATCCACAACCAATTTTTGGTGAAGACTATTTTAAAGAACAACTCGAAAAAATTCGGGATATTCGCAGTAGCGAAAGACGACTTTACCAACAAATTACTGATATTTATGCAGAGTGTAGCATAGATTACGAATACAAATCGGAAACTACAAAAGAGTTTTTTGCAACCGTACAAAATAAACTGCATTGGGCTATAACAGGTAAAACAGCTGCTGAGATTATTGTAGATAGAGCCGACCACAATAAAAATAAAATGGGTTTAACTTCTTGGAAAAATTCATCAAGCGGAAAAATTAGAAAATCTGATGTTTATATTGCTAAAAATTATCTGTCAGTAAAAGAATTAAAACCGTTAAACCGTATCGTAACAATGTATCTCGATTATGCCGAACACCAAGCCGAAAAAGGTATTGCAATGACAATGAAAGATTGGGTTAATAAATTAAATACTTTTTTACAATTTAACCAAGAGGATATTTTGCAAAATTCAGGAAAAGTTACCGCTGCAATAGCAAAAGAATTTGCCGAAAATGAATACGATAAATACAAACCTATTCAAGACCGCCTTTTTGTTAGCGATTTTGATAAAATGATAAAAAAACAATTAAAGGAAGAAAATGATGAGTAGTATAAATAATTTAAACAATCTTTTTGCAAAAGGTAAAACTTTGGAAACCGAAATTCAGAATAATTTAAAAGGGTTAAATTATGGCGAATAGTAATTGGAGAAAAACCCCTTTAAAAGATTTGTGTACAAGAATAGGAGATGGTCTGCACGGTACACCAAAATATGTTGAAAATTCAGACGTATTCTTTATTAATGGAAATAACTTAAAAAACGGAAATATTGTTATAACAAAAGACACTAAAACGGTAACAGATATTGAACTTGAAAATAATTATATAAAATTAGACAAGAATACTTTACTTCTTTCTATTAACGGCACTTTGGGTAGCATGGCTTTTTATAATAACGAAAAAGTTATGTTAGGAAAAAGTGCTGCATATTTGAACTTTAAATCCGATATCAACCGTTTTTACTATTATTATTTTCAGTTAAATGGAGTTCAAGAATATTTCTATAATGTTGCAACTGGTTCAACAATTAAAAATTTATCTCTTAAATCTATTCAAGACTTTATAGTTTCATTTCCAGAGGAAAAAGAATGGAAACCAATAGCCAAAGTCCTATCCGACCTTGACACCAAAATAGAGCTCAACAACAAAATAAACTATGAGTTAGAAGCAATGGCAAAAACGCTTTACGATTATTGGTTTGTGCAGTTTGATTTTCCAAATGAGAAAGGCAAACCCTATAAATCTTCGGGTGGAAAAATGGTTTTTAATGCAGAACTGAAACAGGATATTCCTGATGGTTGGGAGGTGAAAACAATTTCATCACTTTTTACTTTTCAAAAAGGAACAGAACCAGGTTCGTCGGAATATCAAAATAATAAAGAAACTAATAAGCATATTTTATTTCACAGAGTTGGTGACATATATGGAGGTTCTAATACATATATAAATTCATCTAATATTGATTATAGAATTATTGGAGAAAGTGATGTAATTGTAACTTTTGATGGGTCAGTAGGAAAAGTTGGATTTGGTTTAAATGGGGCATATTCCAGTGGACTACAAAAAATATATGATAAAAGCGGTAAGTATAATAATGCTTTGGTATATTCATTATTTAATGATGAACGAATTATTGCAATTATTCATCAATATGCTACTGGTTCAATTATATTACACGCTTCAGGTTCAATAGAGCATTTAACAATTCCTTTTAAAGAAAGTGTTTATTTGAAATTTCAAAAAATTGTTAACCCAATTTATTCAAAATTAGTAAAAAACAAAAAAGAAAACCAACAACTCACAGCCATACGAGATTGGTTATTACCAATGCTAATGAATGGGCAGATAACCGTTGGTGAGGCGGAAGAAAAATTAAGTATGGCAGCAGAAGCGAGTGTGGAATACAAAAAACCATAATATATTGTAAGACAGGCATTTAGTTTACCCCGTTAAATAATCAGGCAACTGTTTAATTATTTAACTATTTAACGGGGTTAATTAATATTTTTTAATACTACAGATTTTTAACTATTTTATTAATCTTTATCCATTTGTCAGTGTCCATTTTAGAGCCAATAACCTCAATTACTTTTCCTGATAAAACAGAGCCGATTTTTCCACATTGATTTAAAGAAAATCCTTTTGTCAATCCATAAAGAAATCCTGATGCATACAAATCGCCTGCACCTGTAGTATCAACACTGTTAACAGGAATAATTCCTATTTTATAAAAATTATCTCTTTGTTTTATCAAAGAACCTTTTTTGCCGATTTTCACCACTGCTATCTCACAATTTTCAGATATAATATGAACAGCATGTTTCGGTTCTTTATCTGTAAATGCTTTTGCTTCTTCTTCGTTGGCAAAGACAATGTCCACATATTTTTTAATAATTGATTTTAAAAACTCAAGGTTTTCTTCAACAACATTATAGCTTGCCAAATCAAGTGATATAATCATATTATTTTTTTTAGCTAATTCAACAGCTTTTTTAAGCAGAGCATGATTTTGGACTAAATATCCTTCAATATGAAAATATTTGTATCCATCAAAAACAGATGAGTATATATCTTGTGCAGAAAGATTTACGGCAGCTCCTAAGTAAGTAGCAAATGTTCTTTCTGAGTCAGGACTTATCAAAGCTATTGCTCTGCCTGTTCCCGATTTGCCGGTAAATAGTTTAGCTTCAATATTACCATTTTCTAAATCATTACGAAAAAACTTTCCAAATTCATCATCTCCAATTTTACCGATAAAACCTGTTTTAACTCCAAGATTAGCTAATCCGCGTATTGTGTTGGCAGCAGAACCACCTGACGACTGTTGCTTTTCCAATTCTGTTGTGTTCTCTGTTATTTTTTTAATAAAATTTATATCACAAAGCTGCATACTGGCTTTTGGTAAAGAAAATTTCTCTAATAACAAATCACTATTAAGCTTAGTCATAATATCAACTAATGCATTGCCCATACCTAAGACCTTATCCATAATTTTTTTATATTTAAGTTTATTATTAATGTTTTTTGAGTTCTAACATGAATTATTCATAAATTAAATTATATGTTATTATCATTAGCCCCGTCCTTCAGGGCAATGTCATTTAGTTAAGCCATAAAACTCTGATTTAGAGCATATCAGATTAGC
>CAZOSY010000058.1:0-13371 GCA_964582565.1 uncultured Bacteroidales bacterium
TAATTTTACTTCTTTATTATCACATTTGGCTATCATTTTATTAAGTTTAGCACTAAAAAAATAGGATTTACCACAATTACTACAATAACGAATTACATCAGACACTGTAAGATATTCTTCATTTAGTATTAACTCATCTTTTGAACAGCTATGAGATAAAGTAATAATGCTTATAATAGCTATAAATAATACTTTTTTAATTTTCATCGTTATAAAATTTAAGTTTTGCTCCTATTCCGAAATTTATTAAATGAATATTCCTGTAATAATTCAATTTTGTAAAACTTTCATTTTTTTTAAGATATATATAATCATAATTAGTAATAAAGTAGTAATCTACTTTGGTTTTTGTTATATAATTAAACTTTAATTCCAATAATGTATTTATTCCTTGTTGATAATCAGTAAAATCATATTTTTTGCTATTCATATATATAATGGAATAACCTAATCCAAATTTTGGTTCAAAATTAATTCTATCTCCTAAATTAATTGGATATGATATATTTATCCTTGGTTTTATAATAAAAGTTTTTGTATCATTACCTGAATATTTTAATTTTGAATAAGTAATATTTAAAGAACCTCCTATGTAAAATTTATTTTTTTTTGTATTATATCCTGTTCCTATATCAAAAAGATATCTGTTAAAAAAAGATCGTTCAAACATTTTACTTATCTCTAAATTAACATTGCTTTTTTCCTGAGCAAATATTTTATTGCCACAAAATATTATAAAAAATGCCATACTAATTTTTAATATTAATTTTAAAAAATTCATTTATTTTTCAATTCATTAATTTCTTTTTTTAATTCTTGATTTTCTTTTTCCAAGTTTAGAATCATTTTGTATAACTGGTGCAAATACAGTTCATGCTCTTCAACATTTTTGGTAATACCTTCTATGGTGTTGGTTATGTCTAATCCATTTGTTTCTATCTGATTACCGGGCATAATTCCCGGCAGATGTTTATTTGATTTTACAAATTGTAATATTTCTTTATTATTGCTTTTGTTTATATATGGAATATAAACCGGAGCATTTGTTTGTGCTGTAATATTATTAACAAAAAATATTGCTGTGAACAAATGTAAATATAAAAACAGGTTATTTTTCTTCATTTTTTTTATTTTTTAAAGGGTTATTAAAAAAAATACTTATGCCAAAATTTGTTAAATTAAAATATTCGCTATTTGTTATAAGTAGAGGATAATAAACAAAGATGGGATCATCAATTTTCTTTAAATTAAAAATAGAATGGTCTATAGAGAACATTATATTTATTTTTTTCAAATAAAACAAAAAACCTAATGAATATGTTAGATAATATTCCTGATAAGGATTCAAATCATACAATCCATCACAAAAACACCAGTGTTTATTTATAATAGTATTTGTTCTAAAACCAACAGCATTATAAATCCCATATTTTTCTTTAAGATTTGCTATACCACTTAACTTAATATCTAAACAAGGGTATTTGTCTCTTATTTTTTCTACCCCGTTTTCCCAATTTACTATTACTATCCCATCTGATACTTCTCTTTTTTTATATTTTAATGTAGCTTTTCTTTGATTGTATGAAAGCCCTATTAATAAATTAAGTGAATTTTTTTCGTTAATTTTATATAGTTCCATTATTCTTGAAATTTTCAGATATTTTCCAACATTTCCGATTAGTATTATATTGCAATCAAAAGACCAAGACTTCATCTCACTATAAGAAAAAAGACCAATATTATCGTAATGATACGAATAGCCCTTTATGACTGGATAATAATAATTCAAGCCAAAATTAACTTCCCATGCACCTTTTTTATTAAAAGGGTTTTGGGCAAATAAAAAATTGTAAATAAAAATTCCTGATAATATTAAAATTATTTTTTTCTTCATTTTTGTAAATATAAAGTTAATAAATCCTTGTTAATTTTATTTGCAAAAGACCCATCATTGGTAAAATAGAACATAAATAATCTTTTCCACCTTTGCTACAATCTGTCAATTTTACACGGATACAATCAGAATTGTCGCAACAATCTTTATTATTCCGGCATTCTATACTATATGTACAAGTTTCATAATCCAGTACACCACTTCCTTGTAAACAAATTACACAACATGTAGATTGGAGTTTTTTGTAAAGATATAACTTTTTTTTATTAAAAAAACAAAATTTTTTGAAAAAATTATTAACATTTTTTTATTTATTTTTATAATTGGTTGTATAATAAGTATTTATGTAATTAAAAAAATATTTTATTACAAAAACAGATTTTCATTTAATTTATTTTTATCTAAAATATATCAATAAATATCTATAAAATTTCAAAATATAATATTAAATTTGCAGAGATAATAATTTTAGGAATTTTGAAGATATGCAAGACAATTTCAAACTTTATTTTATAAACCAAAAAAAAATGAAAAAAATTACAATTTCAGTAATATTTTTATTGCTATGCCATATAGCATTAGGACAAATTACATTTGAAAAGACCTATGGTGGTTCTAATTATGATTACGGATATTCGGTTCAGCAAACAAATGATAACGGATATATTATTACCGGCTATACTAAGAGTTTTGGTGCAGGCAGCGCTGATGTTTATCTTATAAAAACAGATGAAAATGGCGATACGTTATGGACAAAGACCTATGGTGGAACAAAATATGATTGTGGTCAGTTTGTTCAGCAAACTAATGACAATGGATATATTATTACCGGCTCTACCAAAAGTTTTGGTAATGACACTTCTGATGTTTACCTCATAAAAACAGATGAGAATGGCGATACTTTATGGACTAAAATTTATGGAGGTATAGATGAAGATTGTGGATATTCAGTAAGACAAACAAACGACAGCGGATATGTTATTGCAGGAGAAACAAAAAGTTTTGGTGCGGGCAATTTTGATGTTTATCTTATAAAAACAGATAAAAACGGTGATACATTATGGACAAAGACCTTTGGTGGTATTTATGATGATAAAGGATATTCAATGCAGCAGACAAGCGATAGCGGATATATTATTACCGGTATGACATGGAGCTTTGGTGCCGGAGACAATGATGCCTTTTTAATAAAAACAGACAAAAACGGTGATACTTTGTGGACAAAAACTTATGGTGGTAGTGAAAAGGACTATGCATATTGTGTTCAGCAGACAAACGATAACGGATATATTATCACGGGCTTAACATGGAGTTTTGGTGCCGGAAGTGATGATATTTATTTAATAAAGACAGATGAAAACGGTGATACATTATGGACAAAGACCTTTGGTGGCATATACTGGGAATATGGAAAATCAGTTGAACAGACAAACGATAATGGTTTTATAATAACAGGTATAACATGGAGCTATTGCGTTGGTTATGGGGATATTTATCTTATAAAAACAGATGAAAATGGTGATACATCATGGACAAAGACCTTTGGTGGCTCCTTATGGGATTATGGAAGAGCAATTCAGAAAACAAATGATAATGGATATATTATTGCCGGCGAAACTAAAAGTTCTGGTGCCGGCGCTGGTGATGTTTATCTGATAAAAACAAATAAAAACGGTAATATTATTACAAAAGTTAATGAAATAAATGATTCTGATGTGATACAGATATATCCAAATCCAGGCAATGGTATTTTTAATTTAAAGATTAAAAATATAAAAAAGGGAAAGTTGTCAATAGAAATCATAAATGTAGAGGGACAGCTTATTTATAAAAAACAATTTGATTCATCACCACAAACAAAAAAAATTAATTTATCAAATCAGGCAAAAGGAATTTATTTTGTAAAAATAATAACAAGCAGTAATGCAGTTGTAAAGAAAATAATTATTCAATAATATCACATTTTGTATTTTTAACTGTATTTACAATTTGTTTATAAAATTGTATTGGACGTTTATCGGCATTAATCTGCCTAAGGCAGACAATCTGCTTCATATTATATTGCAGATTAAAAATTGGTATAATAATAAAACTTTGTAAGTTTGTCGTTATAAAAAAAATAAATATATGGCTATTCATAAAGTAATAAATAAGGTTACAACTCATGTTTTGCAGAAGATGAAGTTGAACGGCAAAAAGATAGCAATGTTAACAGCTTATGATTATTCTATGGCCGGGATACTTGATAAAGCCAACATAGATATTATTCTTGTTGGAGACTCTGCTTCCAATGTTATAGCAGGCAATAAGACAACGCTTCCAATAACATTAAATGAGATGATTTATCATGCCAAATGTGTTACACGAGGTGTTTCGCGTGCATTAGTTGTTGTTGATTTACCATTTGGTACTTATCAGGGAAACTCTAAAAAGGCATTAAATTCTTCAATAAGGATTATGAAAGAATCGGCAGCAGATGCAGTAAAATTAGAAGGTGGCAAAGAAGTTATTGAATCTGTTAACAGAATTTTGTTAGCAGGTATTCCTGTTATGGGACATTTAGGATTAACGCCTCAATCAATTCATAAGTTTGGAACTTATGTTGTAAGAGCTACTGAAAAAGATGAAGCGTTGAAACTTATTGAAGATGCAAAGATTCTTGAAAAGGCAGGTTGTTTTGCTATTGTTTTAGAAAAGATACCGGCAAAGTTATCTACTAGAGTTACAAAAGAAATTAAAATCCCAACAATAGGAATAGGAGCAGGCAGAAATGTTGATGGACAGGTCTTAGTCCTGCACGATATGTTAGGAATCACTCAGGAATTTTCACCTCGTTTTTTAAGGAGATATCATAATCTTTATAAAGAAATTAAAGATGCTGCTACTTCATATATAAATGATGTGAAATCACAGGATTTTCCTAATGAACAAGAACAATATTAGAACCTATTTACTTGCATAATATTTCTTTTTAGCACTAAACACGCATAATGAACTTAGCCGAACGCGATATCAGCGAAGCTAATTTTTAGAACCCACTTTAATTTTAAAACCTTAAACCCCGTAGGATTTAATTTAAAGAGGCGATACATAAATTTAAATAAGAAATCCAACGGGGTAAACCTTAGTAGAAAAAAATAATTCCCCGCAATATCAACCTTATTACATTATTTTCGGCAACATATCAGGAGACAATACAAAAATAATAAGGTAATAAGCTTGTTTGTTTTGTGTTTATATCTTCTACTAAGGTTATTTGAATTTGAAATAAAGTTTAAAATTATTGAGCCCACTCCAAAAAGACAAAATTATGTCATTCCGAATTTATTTCGGAATCTCTAATTTCAATAATATCAATAGATTCTGAAACAAGTTTACCCCGTTAGATAATTTTAAGTTAGAGTATTGATTATTATTATATAATCTTATATCTAACGGGGTGAAGAATGACAAATAGACAAATATCTGCTTTTCGGAGTGGGTTTAATTATTTTCTCCTCAGTTTTATATAATTTGTTTCGGTTCACCCCGTTAAATGCAAAGCAATCAGGCATCAGTCGGGCGCCTGACCGAACTGCCTGATTATTTAACGGGGTGAATAATTTTATCAATCCTTCTTCCCCGCCTGCCACCTATAAGCCTAAACATTGGCGGGCAGGTAAATCATATTTGTTCATACTTAACTTCTTAAATCATTATTCGTTAATCGGTATTCAATTTTTCATTCTTCTCTTTTTTTAACTTGAAGATAACTATTTTATAAAATCCTTTATTGCTTTAACCCTAAATTTATATTCAATCTTTTTAGTGTAATAAAAATATATTCTAATAAATAATATACAGATGTAAGAATAAATATGAAATCTATTACTACTATTAATCGTTTAAAGCCATAAAAAATAATTGTCATAAGAAAAAAGTTTAAAAAGATAATATAAAATATAACAGGAACTTTAAAAACAGTATGCTTAGCTTTATTGATAATAGTAAAAATTACAGGTGGTATTAAAATCAAAAAAATATATATTATATTATCGTTTGTAACATTATAATAAAAAGGTAAAAGAAATACCGGTATGGTAAGTATAACAAAAAACAGATAAAACAATTTGTTTTTAAAATATTTATTAATAACAAAACCACATGACTCAATAATAAATATAACCAGTATAAGCCAGAAGAATTTGAAGTATGAGAAACTTACAACTATCTTATTTTTTATTAATTTTGGTATTAAATTTGGATAATGTTTATAAAAATTAATAATCCTTATTATACTTGAAGCATTTTCCATCTTATCATTATTATAAAAACTATTTTTGTCATCTCTCCATTCAGGTTCTGCTTTACCGCTATTCACAACAAATTCATTATGTCCATCTAATAACGCAGATTTGCCTTGTGAGGATAAAATAATAAAAGAGTCATTTATAAAAATATCAAAGAAAAAATCTTTGGATTCTTCTGATAATCTGTTATCTAACAACGCTGTTTTACTAAGTTTAAATAAATTGCTATTTATTTCTTTGTGTGTAGATGAAACACTATCTAACAAATTTGCTTTATCCTGCACAGATAAAGTATTATCTGATATAATTGTTTTTATTTGTTTAGCTGCTATTATAGAATGAAATATTTTTATATTGGCATATATTGACCAAGGTAGTATTGTTAAGATAAATGTTGTGACTATAATTAATAAACTTTTTAATATCTTTTTTTCCTTGGCTTTATAAAATTTTATCAAAAGATATAAAAAAAATAAGAATGGGATAAATATTAAAGTTCCTTTTACCAATACGCTTAATCCTAAAATAATACCAAGTATAACAGAAGACAGCAGATTTTTTTTTGACTTAAAATAAATAAATGATATAACAATTAAAAAAATAAAAAATATTACTAATGACTCTGTCATTATTCCTTCAGAGATATTATAATTAAAAGCAATATATAAAGGACTTGCTATTAAACCACTAATAAAACCGGAAAATTTCCAAAAATAATAACCTATTAATGGTAAAAATGCAGCAACTATAATTAACAACAACAATTGTATGTATTTAGCAATCAAAGGACTAACACCAAATATTTTATATATTATACCAAGAAACAAAGTATAACCAGGAGTCATGAAAAAAAAATCATAACCACCAATTTCATAAAAATGTTTAACTGTAAAATTTCTGTATGGTATATCAGAATAAAATTTATATTCTTTAAATTTTTCAATACCACCAATCTTTTGAATACCATGTCCTTTTGCAAAATTTACCCCAATTGACTGATATATCAAACAATCTTCTTTAAAATAAGTAAAATCAGTAAAAGATGCTTTTTGTGAAAATATGATATAATAAATTATAATCAGGGCTAAAACAAGTATAGCTCTATATCTTTTATTCTTTGGAAATTTTATAAGAAATGATTTTAATCTTGTATGATTATAATACAATAATATTGCTATAATTATTATTAAACTTATTATTAATACTGTTTTTATATCTCCTCCCATATAAATTCCTGATGCTAACGCAGAAATTACAGAGGTGTTTCCTCTTGCATTTTCAGGAAGTTCATAAATGGAATATCCCATATTTGTTTTTGACTCTTCTTTTATTTTGTTCCATTCATGTTTAAATTTTGCATTATCATATATATAGTTTGTTTTGCCAATAGTAATGCTAATTTGTTTTATTTTATCAATTATACTATCAGGCACGGAAAGTTTTATTGCTGTATAATAACGATAATAATTATAGTTCCATTTATGTAATTCAATGAGTTTATTTAAGTTAAGTATTCTGTTTTTTGGTGAGATTCCATAGATATTTACAGCATTAAATTCATTATCATTTAGCCCATCAATTGTTATATTTACAGGTTCATAAATTTTTACTTTTGATATATAACTAACCAAATTGCATAATCCATAAATAAAAAGTAAAATAATGATAGATAAGCCAATAAGAAATTGCTTTTTTGATAGTTTTAAACGAAATAGTTTTAAATATTTAGATTTTTTATTCATTAAGGATAATTTTTAATATTATACAGGATTAATTTGGCTGCAACTTTATGTCCTTTTGGTGTCCAGTGAGGGTCAAATTTATAATATAATTCATCCCAGTTATTAGTATAATCATGCATCAAAGGTAATAAATCTATAAATTCAATCTCGTTTTGTTTACAAAATATTGAGAGTTGTTCTCCCAAAGGACTTTTGTGTAGTTTATCATATACTTTAATATCATTTAATTTTGGAATTGTAAATACAATAATTTTTTTATCAATAGCTTCTTCTCTAATCTTTTTTAATGAATATTCCATTCTGTTAAGTTCATCTTTATTATAAGTATAGAACTTGCTTCTGTTTTTAAGAGTATTTATTTCTGATTTAAACAAATTAAAATAGATATAATAGTTTTGTTTTTTGGAAACAACTCCGATAAAACGTGAAGTAAAAGAAAAAGAAAATATTAAATTTTGAATTGTATGATATACATCTTTTTTTTTAATCTTTATATAATCTTTGTATGCATAATTATATTTATCTTTATTTATATTTTTACAATTAAAATATTGAGCGGATTTTTCCAGTTTGTCTAAACGGTAAACTAATTTATAGTTTGGATAATCTCCGACCCAATATGGTTTATATACATCTTTGTAATCGCAGTTAATATTGTCATCACAAAAGTCATTCTCAGGAAGTATGCCTATCAATACTGTTGAATGGTCAAATTTTTTAGCAAGATATTTATACAAAAGATAACACTGGGTTTGCCCAAATCCTGATTCTCCAAAATTCAAATGCTCAACAGAACTATTTTTTTCTAAAATGTTTGTTAATCTTTCGGGCATTTCAACTCCATAACCTTCAATAAAAGAATCTCCCAAAACAACAACTCTTTTTCTGGAATTGGATTTTAATGTTCGTTCTTTGTCTCTTGCCCCATAAGAGTTGGTTGTATATATTACAATATAATCCGGCTGTTTTATATGTATAGATTTTGCATTATTACAATGCCAACGTCCAAAGTGTTTATTAATATCTACCCAAAAAAATTTGTTATAATAAGAATCTTTCAAATGTCTATCAGAAAAATTAATAACATATTTATTGATATATTTATATGGAGGAAGATCTCCTTTTAAAATATTAATCTTTACTAAAACAAAGCAAGTAAATTCAAAAAGTATTATTGTAATTAAAGAGATAAATATTATTTTTTTAATCATTCTTATTACTTTTAATAGCATATCTATTTATAATCTTTATATTATTTAGTGTATGTTTATAAAGTCAAAAATTTTCATAAAAAATATAGTTGCACAAACTTACTGTCCTGTCAATATTTCTTTAACTTTATTATAAACCTGTTCTGCTTTAATTGCCTGCATACAAAGATTGTTTTTGCATGAAGAAAATCTGTAGTTAGACATATTTACACAAGGGCTACATGCAAAGTTTGAATGTATTATATGTATGTTTTTTCCAAGCGGTGCAAATAATCTTGGCGTTTCAGGACCAAAAAGAACCACATCGTTTATATCCGTTAAAGAGGCAAAATGTCCAGGTCCGCTGTCATTAGTTACAATTACATCTGATATTGTATAAAGAGTAACAAGTTCTCTTAAAGATATCTTACCTGTAAGATTAATTACTCTTTTTGAATCAATTGTATTACATATTTCTCCTGCAATATTTTGTTCTGACGATTCTCCTGTTATAATTATTGTCAACTCTGCAAATTCTTTAATAAGTTTTTTTATTAAAGCAATAAAATTACATATTGGCCATCTTCTTAATGGTATCAAATCGCTTGCATTAGGATTTATTATTACAATTGGACTCTTAATATCATTCTTAATTTGTTCTCTTATTTTATCTTTTAAAGATATAACCTCTGCCTCTGTTGGTTCAAATTTCGGGACACTAATTTTAAAATCATCAATTTTTATCTTTGGCATTGGAGTTTCTTTGGGATTTAAGAAAATAGATTCCACTAACAAAAGATATGACTTAGCTATATGTATATATGGATTATATTGTATCCTGTGCGTCATCAGATTACCTCTGTATGGTAAATTGCTTGTAAATCTATGATATCCTATTCGCTTTTCGGCACCTGTCAGATAGATAAATATAGCTGAAGCACGCGAAAAAAATTCCATATCAATAACAGTATCTATCTTTAATTTACGAATCTTTATTAAAGTTTTTATTGAATCAAAAAGGAATATAAAGATATTATTTTGTCTTACAGGCAATATATTTTCTTTTGGGATAATATTCATTATATCCAAAATTTCTCTGTTATCTTCAAATACACAAAAATATACATTTGTCCTGCCAACAATATCAATAGCTCTTTTAACAGCACTATATGCTAAAACGCTGGATCCCTGTTCTGTTAACTTAAAAAATAATATTTTTTTTGTTTGTGTGTTTTTACTTTTAAATAAAAAAATACTTCTTATGATTTCATAAAATGTTAAAATAGCAGAGATTGGCTTGCCAATATACTGGTCAATATTTTTTATTGCTTTTGCTTTCAAACTAAAAAGTAATTATTGTTATGATAAAATAAAAAAACAGTTTTATATTTTTTAATATAAATATTATAATATTTATACAAAATTATAATATTTTTGTTATTATTATTTTTTTAATAAGAATTTAACCTGAATAATTTATATCGTTATATAAAAATGAGCTCACTGAATATAGGTTTTAATGATAAAATTCATCTTGGAATTCATTCTATTGCAAATATTGCACAATTGACAGGATACAAAAAGTTATCTCCTGTTGCTATTTCATGGCGATTAACATATAGTTGTAATTTTTCTTGTTTACATTGCAGCTCACATTTAAATAAATATCCTATACAAACAGATAAACTATTAGATGTTGCATATAAGATAGCTGATTCACATACTAGTATTGTTGTACTTTCAGGAGGAGAGCCACTTATAGTACCTAATATCAAACAAATAATTACTGTTCTTAAAAATGCAGGTAAACATGTTGCAATAGATACAAATGGTTATTTACTTGACAAATTTGCCGATTTTTTCCTTGATATTGGATTAAATTCTATTGCAGTAAGCTTTGATGGAGCAGATTCTAAAACAAACGATTTTATAAGAAATAAGAAAGGGGCTTTTGAAACGGTAATAAATAATTTGAAATATATTAAAGAAAACAGAAAAAACAAAAAACCACATATAGGAATTCGTGGAACCGTAATGAGATATAATTTCAGAACAATTCCGCAATATATTGAAAAATTCGCTAATCTTGCTGATGATATAAAATTCCAGCCCGTTCATAATCAGGAATTTCACCATTCTGTATCAAAAGAAAAGGTATTGTTTAAGCCAAAAGATAATAAAATGGAATCAGAATTAGTAGAAATTATTAATTTAACTGCTAAAAAATATTCATTTCTTAATAACAATTATTATAAAAGTTTTCCTAAATTTATTTTTCATCCTGAACAAATAAAAAAAGAAGTTATTAATCATTGTATCCCTGTGCTGTTTTTTGCTTTAAGAATTAATCCTGACGGCTCTTGTAATACCTGCACAAAAAAAACAGGTGATATTTATAAAGAAAGTATTAACAAAATATGGACTAATCCAGAAAGAATAAATTTTTTGAAAAATTTATCAAAAACAGGATATTGCAATCATCCTTGTTGGTATAACAGTCATGTTATTGAAAACCAACTGCCAGGCAAAATATTAAAGAAAATATTTAAAATAATGAAATAATGTTATTATTCAAAACTATTTCAAGAGGAATTATTTATCAGCCATTACTGCACAATATTTTTTATTTTTTTTCTTCTTTTTTTTCAAAAATTAATGATAAGAAAAAAATAAAAGAGTTTGAGGATAAAGCTGCTAAATACGTTGGAGTAAACTATTGTGTAGCATTTCCTTTTGCCAGAATGGGATTATATTATGCTCTAAAATTACAAAACTATGCACCGGGGACAAAAATTATTATTACTCCAATAACTATTCCTGAAATAATAGAAGTTATTTTAAATTTGGGATTAGAACCTGTATTTGTTGATATAGAACTTAATACTTTATGTATAGATACTGAACTATTAGAAAAAAATATTGATGGAAACACAAAAGCTATCTTAATAACTTATCTTTATGGAATTACGCCAAATATCAACAAAATATTAGAGATAACAGATAAGTATAACTTATTTGTTGTAGAAGATTTTTCTCATAATTTTAATGCTAAATTTAAAGGGAAAATGTTAGGGACTTTTGGTGATGTATCAATTTTTAGTTCTTCGTTTACAAAGACCTTTGACTTATTTGGTGGAGGAATTACATTTACAAACAACAAAGAAATTTATAAAAATCTTATTAAAAATCAGGAAAAACAAAACAAGGTCTCAAGAAAATTTCTTATAAACAAAATATTGAAAAATTTGTTATACAATTTTTTTACCAACAGGATAATATTTTCTTTATTGACATTTTATTTGATAAAAATCCGGAATAAATTTTTTAATGAAACATCACAGGAAATCTCTACTCATATTAATAAATTTCCAAAAGAATGGTTATCTCCTTTTACAAGTTTTCAGGCATCTATCGGAATAAAAACAATTAAAAATATAAGTAATACAGACAATATTAGAATTAATAATGTTAAATTTTTAAAAACATTTATAAAAAGTCAAAAGATAAGTTTTCCTGTGGATATAGAACATACATCAAATATATATTGGCAATTTATTGCCTTTACAAAAGATGTAACTAAAATTCAAAATTATTTATTAGAATACAAAATAGATGTTACCGGTTGTAGTTTGCCTGTATGTTCTAATATTAAGTCATTTTCTGTGTATAGATATAATACTCCAAATGCAGAATACTTAAAGAAACATTCTTTTTTTATTCCGGCATATCATAAATTATCAAGGAATGATTTAATAAGATTAACAGAAAGAATAAATAATTTTGTATAATTTTATGGAATTAATTTTTAGATTCTTCCTTAATTTGATTAGATAAACAATTTTACGAAAATTAGCAAGTCAAAAATAAAAATTTATTTAACCACAAAGGTCACAAAGAATGCACAAAGTTCACAAAGAAAATAAATTCACCTAAAAATCTTTGTGTTCTTGGTGTAAAACTTTGAGTTCTTTGTGGTTAAAAAAAGACTTGCTAATTTTAGGATATTACGAATTTCTAAAAATTATCTAAAATTGGCTTATAAGTCTAATTATTATGTAGGGTTTGCTCATAAAGTTTAAATTCCAATTAGGTCAATTTAATTCCAATTATTTAATCCGTCAGTTAACAGATAAAATTTTAAGTATTTTTGTCATTTCAAAATTTAAGGGGAGTTCTAATAATTGGTTTTGTATATGAAAGTGAGCGAAAAATATCAGTATGAGGCGGAAGGTAAAATATTCCGCAGCCATAGCCAT
>CAZOSY010000059.1:0-13309 GCA_964582565.1 uncultured Bacteroidales bacterium
AACAATTTAACCATTTTAAGTATAATTTTAACATTTTAAACCATCTAACCATAAAACCATTTAACCATTATATATCTAAAAACCATTCCATTCAGGCAACCATGTTCGGCTACTGAATCCGAAATTAAATTGTCAAGATACTAATCGTTCTTAAAACAACCTGTAAATTTTGGAAAAGCATATAAAATATTACAATCATTTAAAATCTGTTATAGAAATATTGCCTGACAAACCAGGTATATATCAATTTATTGACAAAAAAGATGACATCATTTATATCGGGAAAGCAAAAAATTTAAAAAAGAGAGTTACTTCTTACTTTAATAAGACCTTTTTTGAAAATCGCAAACTTTACGTACTTGTAAAAAAAATTGCTGATATTAAATTTATAGTAGTAGAAACAGAATCCGATGCTTTATTACTTGAAAATAATCTTATAAAAAAATATCAACCACGATACAACATTCTGTTAAAAGATGATAAAACATATCCATGGATTTGTATAAAAAAAGAACCGTTTCCAAGAATATTTCCAACACGAAAAATTATCAATGACGGTTCTTTTTACTTTGGTCCTTACACTTCTGCAAAAAATATGAATACTGTCCTAAACTTAATCAAACAAATATATCCTGTCAGAACCTGTAATTATAATCTTAATGAAAGAAACATAAAAAACAAAAAATTCAAATTATGTCTTGAATATTATATTGGAAATTGCAAAGGTCCTTGTCAGGAATTGCAAACAGAAAAAGATTATAATAAAAATATTCAGGAAATCAAACAAATATTAAAAGGCAATATAAATGCTGTTAATAAACAGTTAAATGCTCTTATGAATATATATGCTGACAAATATGAATTTGAAAAAGCTCAGGATATAAAAGAAAAAATATTTATTCTAAAAACATATCAAACAAAGTCAATAATTGTTAATCCAAAAATTAATAATACAGATGTATATTCCATTATTTCAGATCAGAACTATGCTTATGTTAATTTTTTAAAAATAATTAATGGTGCAATAATTCAATCTCATACAGTTGAAATAAAAAAGAAACTTGATGAAAACATTAAAGAACTTCTTACAATAGCTATAATGAATTTTCGTCAAAAATTTATTGACAATGCAAAAAAAATAATTATCTCCTCCCCTGTTGACACTGATTTTTTTGATGAAAATTTAATTTTTACAATACCTAAAAAAGGTGATAAAAAAAAACTTGTTAATCTGTCTGAAAGAAATGCAAAATATTTTAAATTAAAAAAACAAAGACAGAGAGAACTTCTTGACCCGCAAAGACATACAAAAAGAATACTCAATAAAATGAAAAAGGACTTACGGTTAAAAGAACTTCCTGTTCATATTGAATGTTTTGATAACTCAAACATTCAGGGAGAATATCCGGTGTCAGCAATGGTTGTATTTAAAAATGCAAAACCATATAAAAAAGGTTACAGACATTATAACATAAAGACAGTTAAAGGTCCTAACGACTTTGCCTCAATGGAAGAAGTTATATACAGGCGATATAAACGATTATTAGATGAAAAAAAATCTCTACCTCAACTTATTGTTGTTGATGGAGGAAAAGGACAAATATCCGCAGCTATAAAAAGTTTGGAAAAACTTAATATAAAAGAGAGAATAACTATTATAGGCATTGCAAAAAAACTTGAAGAGATTTATTATCCAAACGACCCTATACCTTTATATTTAGACAAAAAGTCAGAAACATTAAAAGTTATACAGCATATTCGCGACCAGGCTCATCATTTTGGAATCACTCATCACAGAAAAAAAAGAAGCAAACAAACAATAAAAACCGAACTTACAGGAATAAAAGGGATAGGAAATAAAATATCTCAAACTTTATTAAAAAAATTTAAGTCAGTAAAAAATATTAAGTCCGCAAACTTATATGAATTGCAAAAAACAATAGGCAAAGCTAAAGGAGAAATTGTATTTAAATATTTCAACACTAATTGAAATTTTCTAAATATTAAATAGTTCGTTTTGTTCATTGATTTATAAACAATTTAAGCAATTTAACGATTTTTTTTATACAACTATTTTCTCAAAAACATCATTATTTTGCTTTGTGTTATTTCTTCTGTTTGCAACCTGTAAATATAAATACCTGAGCTAACTCCCTGTCCCATATAATTTTCTCCGTTCCATACAATAATTTTGTCACCGGCATCCTGAACTTCATTTACAAGAGTTTTAACTTTTTGCCCTAAAAGATTGTAAATATTTAAAACAACTTTAGTTCTGTTTGGCAAACTATATGCTATAGTTGTTGATGAATTAAACGGATTAGGATAATTCTGATTTAAGTAATCATTGATAACATGTTTAACTGTCAATGCTTTGATACAAAAGTTTGCAGTGCTGTCATATTTATAAAGGTCAAGCCATTGTGAATCTTCATAATAATAACTTTCACCCGGATGAGATACGGATTCAACAATTGTGCGATATGATGCTCCGAGCAAGACAGGTATATCAGATGTCCTGTCATATGCCTGACCTCCGGCAGAAAGTTTTAGATAAACATAAAAATTATTACCTGTAGTAAAAATAACAGGTATGTCTATATCTATGTCTATAGTATGAAACCCTGTATATTCAATGTTGCCGGATATTGTTGACAGCACATTACAAAGTTCTCCCTGCTGAAAATCATCATATATCTTTATTGTATAATCCACATTATCTTCGGCAGTATAAAAGCTCACAGATTTAAGCATTTCTGTTTGAGAACTGGTAAAAGCATTAAATGCCTCGTTACAGTCGGTTTTTGTGTCCCGCCATCCGTGGTAATCATAATAATAAATATTATCATAAGTCATTTTTTCAACATTCTGAAAAGAAACAGCACCCATTTCCGGATGTTTGCAGCAATGCTTATCATAATATGAAATCCAGAAGTAACCGTTAATGCCCCAGGAATAGTCCCAGCTGTTTTTGCAAAGCCATGCTCCCGGCTCCGACGCCAGTGTTACCTTGTTGTCATCCCAACCTGTAATAGCAACTGAATGATTTGGATCCAAAGGTACAAAAGATGGTTGATAATAAGTATAATTGCTGGTATCCAAAAGAAGAAATTCGCTAAAAAACAAACAGGTTCCTATCACACCTTGTGTCATAATTTTTTCCTTAATAGTATTAATATTACTTAAATCTTCACCGGCAACATACCACTCAATATCTCTAACATAAAAATAGTGATAATCAGTATTGTATCTTTCCGGAGGAGTATCAAAAGATTGTCCGTCAATATCACGAACCGGTCCTTGGCCACGTGAAAAATAAGCTGCAGCTACTCTGTAATCGCCACCTTGATGAACCTCCAGTCCGCTACCTGTTACAGGACACAAGTCATCATTATTATTCTGGTTAAACCCGTTCCACCAGTCAAGATGATATTCAGCCATATTGGGCTCACCATCTTCACCGGCAGAAGTCCAGTTACCGGTCATCAAAAGGTTGCCTTCAATAGCAGCCATTGTTCCATGTGTCCAGCATGTGCCTCCCTGCTGTTCTTTAACAGAAGTTACATAGTTACTACCATCAACATCCCGCAAATCAAAACTAACCGGTAATTCCTGCGAATTTGAATATGGTGTAACTATTGATAAAAATAATAAAGTAAATAATATTGATTTATTCATAATAATATCCAAAATTATCATTTTTTTATTAAAAAAAAACATTTATAATGAAATAAAAAAAATAACTAATGATTTGAATTTATAAAAAAATTATATATTTGTAGTTATAATATTTTAAATAAAAATTTAAAAATTTAAAATTATGAAAAAACAAAGAAAAAATTTTATTGTTTTAACGGTTCTTTTTTCCTTAATTATTACTTTACAAGCTCAGACACCGTTAACACAAGCTGTTGATTTTAATGTTACAGATACAGATGGTGAGCAGCATAGTTTATTTTCATATTTGAATTCAGGATATTATGTATGTATTGATTTTTTTATGCAACTTGTAGTGCTTGTCAGGCAACAGCTCCAAAAGTTAGTTATGCTTATGAATATTTTGGATGCAATACCGGAGACATAATTTTTTTGGGAATTGATAATGGCGATACAGATGCAGAAGTAATTGCTTTTGAAAATAATTATGGTGCAACATATCCATCAGCGAGTGGGGTAGAAGGAGGCAGTAACTCAGTTGTTAACAGTTATCAAATAGGTGCTTTTCCAACAGTTATTTTAATTGCTCCTGATAAAAATATAGTAAAGCAGGATATTTGGCCTATTGCGGATGGTAATTATTTGGTTTCTGTGATAGAACCTTATGGGCCAGCCGAACATACCTGTGATACATCTGCTAATATTAATTTTGTTAAAAATGAATATAGTATTAAATTTTTCCCAAATCCGGCAAAAGATGCTATCTACATTAAATCTGACTCTCATTTAAAGTTAATAATATATAATTTATTAGGTGATATTTTAAAAAAACCTGAAATATGTAAAGGGCAATCAATCATTAATATATCAGACCTGTCTAAAGGTATTTATTTTTTGCAGATAAAAGATGAAAATGGATATATTGTAGAAACGAGAAAAATAATAAAAGAATAATGCAATTGCCTGATGGACACACATTTGTAATGAACTTGTTGAAGTATCGGTCAGGCGCCTGACTGAAGGAGATGATTATAATTTTACAGTAGAGACGAGGCATGTTTACCCCGTAAGGAAGAATGACCCCAGTTGGACAAAAAAATCCAACGGGGTAAACTGTACTGGGGACTCGTCTCTACTAATAATAATGTAATACAAAAATATAAGCAGATGAAAAAATTATGTCTTTTAATAACAATTTCCTTTATTGTAAGCATTGGATTTTGTCAAAAAGTATCAAAAAATTTTATATATGATGGACTAGACAGAAATTATATAGAATATGTTCCGTCTGTATATGATAGTTTATCTGCTGTTCCTTTAGTTATATGTTTACATGGCTTGGGAGATACTATGACTAATTTTGCAGGAATTGGTATGAATTATGTTGCTGACACGGCAAATTTTATTGTCGTTACTCCACAAGCCATAAATAGTCCTTATGGAACAGCTTGGAACTCAGGAGCAAGTTATATGAGTTATGTTCTTAATGCCAGTGTTGATGATGTTGGATTTATTAATGCTCTTATTGATACTGTATCAGCAAGCTATAATATTGACCAAACAAGGGTATATGCAACAGGATTTTCTATGGGTGGCTTTATGTCTAACAGGTTAGCTTGCGAACTAAATAACAGAATAGCGGCAATTGCTTCTGTATCAGGAACTATTGGGACAACTCTTACATGTAATCCGGGAAGAACTATCTCTGTTTGTCATTTTCATGGCACAGCAGACCCAACAGTTTCATACACAGCAAACCAATATGGAAATGACCCTGAAGAGCTTGTGAACTTTTGGTCTGCTAATAATAACTGTGATACAACTCCTGTATATACTGCTCTTCCTGATATTGCTGCTGATGGATATACAATAGACCATTATGTTTATCAAAATGGTGATGATAATACAGAAGTTGAATTTTATAAAGTAAATGGCGGCGGACACGAATGGCTATCCCTTCCTGCTAATGATGTTAGTTATATAATAGAAATTTGGAATTTTTTTAATAAACATAAATTAATACCAAGCTCTTATATTAATAATATAGCATACAAGTCAGATATTAAAATTTATCCTAATCCTGCTATTGATATTGTAAATATTTTAAATCTCAATAAAAAAAGTGTATATATAATAATTACTGATATAAAAGGAACTGTAATTTATCAAGAGCAGATAAACAGAAAAGATAATGTTTCAATTAATATATCAAACTTTTCAAAAGGAATTTATTTTTTAAAAATAATAACTGACAAATATTCAGATGTTAAGAAGCTGATAATTGAATAGGATTAATTAAGGTTCTCAGGCACTAATTTAGTGTTTGCACGAAAACAATACTTTTTGTCATTCTGAACTTGTTTCAGAATCTATAATAATACCGAACCGCTTTCAACTAAGCGAAAATAAATTTTCGCAAGTTTCAGTCGTTCGGCATTAACTCAACCAAACTATCAAAAATGATATTCATCAGGCAACTGCCTGATAGCGGTTTCGTATAACTTGATAATCAGATTCCGAAATAAATTCGGAATGACAATATGAGAAAATATTATTTGTTTTCGTGCAGGCACTATTTATCAGCTTTAACGGTTTTATTTCACTTTATGGACAGAAATTAATTAAAATGTTATATAATCTACAGGATTAACAGGCATTCCGTTATACCACAGTTCAAAATGAAGATGAGGACCTGTTGATAGTTCGCCAGAACTACCAAGTATAGCAATAACTTCACCGGCTTTAACAAAATCTCCTTCTTTTTTTAATAATGCAGAATTATGCTTATATACTGAAATAATATTATTCTGATGTTGTATAGCAATTGAATAACCTGTATTTAATGTCCATACAGAAAAAATTACCACACCGTCTAATGTAGCTTTTATAGCTGAATTTTTACCTGCAACAACATCAACACCATAATGCTTATCTTTTGGATTGAAATTATTAGTGATAATACCTTTTAATGGAGTAAAAAACAAAAAATCTTTTATAGAATAAATAGAAGAGCCGGATTCTTCATTAGCAGATAAATTATACTGATTATACTGGTCTATATTTTCAATTTCTTTTCTTAAAAGAGAATCTTCTCTTGATTTAGACAATGATATTGTATCATAATTTTTATTAATTTTAATATCTTGTTGAACAGAGTCAATAATATCTTTGCCTTCAATAATATTTTTAATATTATTAATATATAAATTTTTCTGCCTAATGTTAGCAATCAAAGAATCTGTTGTTAATGCCAACTCTCGTACTTTTTTATCCATATTTACATTAGCGTATCCGGGAATATACTCGCGAAGAGGTGTGAAAGCTATTATAAAGATAGTTGCAATTATCAAAATAATAACTGATATTCCTCCAATTACAAATACATTCATTCGTGATAATCTAAAAGATAACTTTTCTTCAAAAGTATCGTCCTGCATTATCACAAACTTATACTTGTTTTTAAAATTACGAAAAATTTTATTTTTCTTATTTTTTTTATCAACAGACATATTTTAAAGTTTTATCTACTTTACTTGATTAATGCATAAATTTTTGGAATATATATATCATTAGCCCCGCTCTTAAGGATATGGCTAATGATAATAACATATAATTTAATTTATGAATAATTCAAATTTAGGCGGACAAATTTACATAAATTATCACTAGTGTCTGACTAAATTTAAAAAATTAGATAAAATCGTTTCTAAATATTATGAGCTCCTTCGCTATTGCTCGGAATGATAGTGTTATTTAGAGTTCAGGATGGGGTTAAGGACGCGTTTTACCCGTCCTTAACCTCACCTTCCCAACATAACGAAGTTGTCATTCCGAACGGAGTGAGGAATCTACTATTATAAATTCTAATTTCATTTTTAGTCGGACATTAATGATAAAAAATATTATACACAGAGTTAATAAAAGAAAATTTCTATTATAAAAGATTTTAAAACAGAAAAGTCAATAAATATAATATAAATAAAGAAAAAATGAAATATTTTTGCAAAAAAAAAGTTATTATTACAAAATTTAGACAGAATAACTCATATATTTAATTCTTAATTTATAAAAAATATTCTGACACAGAATGTCAAAATTTAAGTACAAATATTTTTATCTTATAACTATTTTTATCGTTTTGTTAACGGTTTTGTCTTGCTCTACGAAAAAAAATACCTGGACAAGAAGATTTTATCATAATATATCTTCAAAATATAACGGATATTTCAATGGTAAAGAAAGTTTAAAACAAGGTGTTGCAGAACTTTTAAAACTTCATAAAGATGATTATACAAAAGTGCTTTCCATTTATAAATATGGCAGCAAAGAAGATGCAGCAACTGTTGCTCCTAAAATGGACAGAGCAATAGAAAAAGCTTCTGTTGTTATAAAAAAACATTCTATGGATATTAGAGGAAAAGAATATTGTAACTGGATTGATGACAGCTGGCTCTTAGTTGGCAAAGCTTACTTTTATAAACAGGACTATAAACTTGCAGCACAAACATTTGATTTTGTATTAAAACAATACAAAAAAAATCCTATTAAATATGATGCACTGATTTGGCTTATTAAAACCTATAATAAACTGGAAAAATTTAATGAATCAGAACTGTTATTAGACCAGTTGGAAAATGAAATAGAAAAATATGATAAATCAAAAACTTCTATTACTAAAATTAAAGATAAATTTAAAAATAAAGGAATATCCAATAAAGTTATTAAAGAGTTTCCTTTGTCTTATGCTGACTTTTATATACAACAAGAAAAATATGCTCCTGCTATTGAATATTTATTAACAGGTATTGATATTAATAAGAAGAAAAAAATAAGAACCAGATTAACTTTTATACTCGCACAGGTATATCAAAAAAATGGTGATTTATCAAAAGCATATAGAAAATATAAAAAAGTTGTTAAAATGAATCCTGTCTATGAAATGGCTTTTGCTTCTAAAATTAATATGGCAATGTGTTATGATTTTAGACCTAAAACAAGTAAACAAATAAAAAGCACATTGCTGAAAATGTTAAAAGATGAAAAAAATAAAGAATACCTTGACCAGATATATTATGCTTTGGCAAAAATTTCTTTAAAAGAAAAAGATACAACATCAACAATAAAATATCTAAAACTATCATCAAATTCAAGCGTATCTAACAATTATCAAAAGTTCACTTCTCTGCTGAAATTAGCAGATATTTATTTTATAAAACGTGAATATGAACCTGCTCAAATCTATTATGACAGTACAATAATATTCTTGCCAAAGGATTATCCTCAACATAACGCTATTATATCAAAAAATATTTCTTTAAATAAACTTGTAAAAAATCTAAAAATAATAGAATTAGAAGATAGTTTGCAAACACTGGCAAAAATGTCAATAAAGGAACGAAATGCTGTTATAGATAAAATTATTGAAGATATTATTAAAAAAGAACAGGAAAAACGACAGGAAGAGATAAACAGACAACAAAATATGTATCTTGCCCAAAATAATCAATTACAAAACAATAACATACAAGGGTCTAAATGGTATTTCTATAATCCGTCAACAATAAAACTTGGAGCTTCTGAATTTAAAACAAAATGGAGAGACAGAAAATTGGAAGATGGCTGGAGAATAAAAAATAAAAATATGATCTCTGCTGATTTTGGTGAAGATAATGAAAACCCGTCAGACAGCTCTCAAACTGACAGTGCAAAAGTTATATCCTCAAATGACCTGAAAGACAGAAATACATATCTTAAACAAATACCTTTAACAGACGAGCAATTAGAAGCATCAAACAACAAAATAATTGAAGCATTATATAATGCAGGACTTGTTTATAAAGAAGATTTAGAAGAACTATATAAATCTGCAAAATATTTTGAAACTCTTATAAGAAGATTCCCTGATAATAAATTTTTGTTAAGTACTTATTATCATTTATACAAAAATTATGATGAATTACAAGAGCAAACAAAAGCAAATTATTACAAAAACCTGATATTTTCAAAATTTCCGGACAGCGATTATGCTAAACTTATCAAAGACCCTGATAACTATTATAAACAAATATATGCTAAAAAAAATCAGAAAAAAATGTTCTACAAAGAAACATACTTAGCTTATTTAAACAATCAATTTCAAATAGTTATAAATAATAGCAACAAAGCTGACTCTTTGTATAAAGATAAGAATCTGCTGCCTAAATTTGAATTATTAAAAGCCCTGTCAATTGGACAAACACAAAATATTGATACTTTTAAACTTGCTTTAAATTCAATTATATCAAAATATCCGGATAGTAATAAAGTAAAAATAAAAGCACAAAGTATTTTAAATTCTATTGAAAATAAAGATAAAACTATTACTGAAAATGATAAAACCGATAGCACAAATACAAAAAGCATATATCAATTCAATGCAGATAATATTCATTTTTACATACAGGTTGTTGATATTACCAATGTTGATGTCAATGAACTAAAAATATTAATATCCGATTACAACACAAAATTCTATATCTTAAAAAAACTTACAATAAACAGCATGTTTCTTAATAACAAGCAACAAATTATAACAGTAAACAATTTTGAAAATAAAGAAAAGGCAATGGATTACTTTAATTCTATAAAAAAAGATAAAACCATATTTTCTAAAATGAGCCCAAAAGATTATCAGCACTTTGTCATATCTGTTAATAATTATTCTACTTTTTATAAAGATAAAGATGTTGATAAATATCTTAACTTTTTCAACACTAATTATCTGTCAGATAATTAGTGTTATGTTAATTGTAAAATTTCGTATAAAGCCAAACTCTGACAGTTCGGCAATTGCCGAATCTGTCAGGTTTTATGTCTGTGATATTTAGATATTCCTGACCTGTCAGAGTTCGGCAACTGCCGAACCTGACAGAGTCAATCCGCCTTAGTCGGAACGACATTTTACAGTTACCACGACATTAGCACTTGTCTATAAAGTCCGAAAATTTAGACGAAAATTAAAAATATGACAAATAAAGAAGATTTTTTTTTACGAGAAGCTATTAAGATATCAAAAGAAAGTATTGAAAACAAAGGAGGACCATTTGGTGCTGTCATTGTAAAGGGAAAAAAAATAATATCTAAAGCATCAAACAGTGTAACATTAGATAATGACCCAACTGCACACGCAGAAATAAATGCAATAAGAAAAGCAGCAAAAAAATTAAAAACTTTTGATTTATCCGGATGTGAAATATATACATCGTGCGAACCATGTCCAATGTGCCTTAGTGCTATTTATTGGGCTCATATTGACAGGATATATTTTGGAAATACTAAACAGGATGCTAAAAAAATAGGCTTTGACGATTCGTTTATTTATGATGAAATTAATTTGCCTTATAAAAAAAGAAAAATTTTTACAAAGCAAATATTAAGAAAAGAAGCTATAAAAGTATTTAAACGTTGGGAAGACATAGAAGATAAAATTCAGTATTAGAAAATGACTTAAATTTTATTCTAAATCATCCAGCCACGCTGCTGTTTTATTTAATTTTTTCCTGAAAAATCTTCCAATATCTTCAGGATTTTTTGCCTGATTATATTTAAAATAGATATAACCATCCATAATTCCTACAATTTCTATCTTGCCGGTTTTGTGAGACATAATGTATTTGAATCTCTTACTGTGACCATTAAGTTTCTTTTTTGCATTTTCAATAATCTCATATCCTTTATATAAAGGTACCTGAAAATGATGCTTGACTCTTTTTACAGGTCGGCACTGAAAAACATAATAAGGATTAACACCAATGCTGACAAGTTTATTTTGTAATTCTGCCATGACAAGGGAATTATCATTTACTCCTTTTAGTAAGACAGTTTGATTGTTAACAATTATACCGGAGCGAACAAGTTTATTTACAGCACTAATAGATTTTTCTGTAATTTCTTTTGGATGATTAAATTGGGTTACTATATATATTCTTTTGTGCTTTAATGAATAATTTTCCAGTAAAGCCAATAATTCTTGGTCTTTTAATATTCTATCCGGAAATGTTACAAGAACTCTGGTTCCAAACCTTATAAAATCTAAATGCGAAATACCGGAAAGACTTTTTAAGAATTCTTCTATTGTTTTTGTTGGCAAAGCAAAAGGGTCTCCGCCACTTATAAGCACATTATTTATCTCTTTATGCTCTTTAATGTATTTTGCCGCATCGTTAAATCTATACAATATCTCTTTTGTTGGTAAGCCCACCAATCTTTTTCTAAAACAATGCCTGCAATAGGTTGCACATTTGTTTGTTGACAAAATCAATGCTGTCTGACTATATTTATGCTGAAACCCCGACATTTTTGTATTTTCCAGTTCACCACTTGTATCATAGTCACCCGACACATCTAACTCTTTTGTTGAAGGAACTGCCATCTTTTTAATAGGGTCATCAGGGTTATCCCTGTCTATTAAAGACATATAATATCTTGTGATATACATAGGATGTATATCCATAACACTCTGTAATTGTATCTCTTCTTTTGGCGTTAAATCTGTATATTCTTTCAGTTGCGCAATGGTACAGATATTCTTTTTAAGTTCTTCTTTCCAGGTTATAGTATCCATAATGATATGTTATTGTTAGTGTTAGTGTTTGATAAAAATATTTGTTATGCTTTATGATAATTTATTATTAGTATCCGACTAAAAATAGAATTAAAACTTATAATAGTAGATTCCTTACTTCGCTTCCGCCTAAGGCGGAGAGGAATCTCATAATATTTAGAAACGATTTTACCTAAATTTTTAAATTTAATCGGACAATAGTGATAATTTATATTTTCTTTAATTTTAGGTTATTCCAAATTTTTAACAGCATTAAAAAAACAATCAGGCATCAGTCAATTGCCTGACATATATCAGTTAAATGCTTAACTCAACTGTCTGCTGATTACGTTAGTTAAGAATAAAACTCAACATAAGTTTTAACACATGCTCAACAATTCTTAATTGCTAAACTGCTAATCAAAAAAATACATATATTTTTAATGATTAAATAATACCAACAAATTTAGACATTTATTAATTCCTAATTTTGGGTATTTCTAAACCGAAAATTTCCGCATTACCTTCTCGCATTTAATCACACATTCATAAAATCCATTTCACTTTTTTATATAAATAATGCAGATCAAAACACCAATCTTGATAAGAGATAATATTAAAAAACCACCAGTTGTTCTATATTAGATTTCTTGATAAAATATCTGCCTGAGACAGATATTTTATCGGGTTTTTTGTTCTGTAAGAATAAATATTTTTGAAATATTTATAAATTAAGCTAACTTAACATCTACTGCATTAAGACCTTTTTTACCTTCTTTAAGTTCAAAAGTTACTTCATCGTCTTCTTTTATTTCATCTATAAGACCAGTAACATGTACAAAATATTCTTCTTTAGTTTCTGTTTCAGTAATAAATCCAAATCCTTTGGTTTTATTAAAAAATTTTACAATTCCTTTTTTCATTTTTTATTTTAAATAATTTTATTTTAATTAATTTTTTGCAAAGATATAAAAATATTTTAAACAATAACTTTTTTATATATTTTTTCACTATTGTCCAATTAAAAATGAAATTAGGACTTATAATAGTAGATTCCTCTCCGCCTCGGGC
>CAZOSY010000060.1:0-13262 GCA_964582565.1 uncultured Bacteroidales bacterium
CTCCAAAATTATCGGATATTTTTATACCTTTGCTCCAAAATTATCGGATATTCTTTATTGTTTTTGTAAATTTGTTTAAGTAACATAAATTATGTTTAAAGAAAGAGGAATCTATACTGAAATATTAAATCATTTAGAAAAAAAAGAATATACAATTATTACAGGGGCAAGGCAGGTTTGGAAAAACAACATTATTAAAAAAACTATACAATGATTTAAAAAATAAATATAAACATATTTATTATATATCTTTTGAAAACCCTGCAATTTTAACTCAAATAAATAATCACCCCGAAAATATTTTCCGATATTCGTCTATTCCGGACAATCCATTGACTACAGGACACTTATTACATGAATCTGAAAGAACAATTTTATTAATAGACGAAATTCAATATGCTAAAAATCCTTCAAATTTTTTAAAATATTTATTTGATACTTATGACAGAAATTTAAAAATTATAGCAACAGGTAGCAGTGCTTTTTATTTAGATACAAAGTTTAAGGACTCTTTGGCAGGAAGAAAAAAATTATTTAATCTTAAAACACTTAATTTTAAAGAATATTTACTTTTTATTGAAAAACACGAACTGGTTTCCGAACTTATTCAAATAAGAAGCAGAAAAGAATATCTTTCAGCCCGTTATAATGAGATATTGAATTATTTTAATGATTATCTGATTTTCGGAGGTTATCCTGTTGTTGTTCTTGAAAAAAATAAAAAAAACAAAATTGATTATCTTAAAGAACTGGTAAATTCATATATAAAAAAAGATATTTATGAATCAAAAGTTGAAAATGAATTAAAATTTTATAACTTATTGGAATTATTAGCATCACAAACAACTAATATCATTAATAAAAATGAGATAGCCAATACTTTAATGATCAGCCAAAAAACTGTTGAACGTTATATTTACATCATGCGAAAATGTTTTTATCTAAATACTTTATTGCCTTTTTATTCAAATATAAGAAAAGAAATTACAAAAATGCCCAAAATTTTTTTTTATGATCTTGGGTTAAGAAATGTATTGATTAATAATTTTACTAACATAAATAACAGAAACGATAAAGGTCAATTATTGGAAAATTATGTTTACATTCGTCTTAATGAGTTATACGACAAGGATAATATCAGATACTGGCGAACAACACAACAAAATGAAGTTGACTTTATTATTACTGAAACATACAGAAAAGGTAAGGCAATTGAAGTAAAATATGACACTAGTAGTTTAAAACAATCAAAATATAATGCCTTTAAAAAATATTATACCAATTATCCTTTACAATTTGTATGTTTCATGTCCGAAAATTTGAATATTGCTTTACCGGTATTAAAATTATAAGCTATGCAACTATGGCATACTGATTTTAATAAATATAACATATTGTCTTTTATTCAAAAAATATTATTCTTTCTGTAATACAAAATGTTTACAACTTTAAGACCAAAATCCACTAAAACAATGATTGAAATGAATATCAGTGGAGCATAAGGGAATCGAACCCTTGACCTTTAGACTGCCAGTCTAATACTCTATCCAACTGAGCTAATGCCCCTTTAATTATTCTTTTATTCCTGTTTTTTCTCTCCAAATTTTATTAAACGATTTATTTTTAATAACAGGTAATTTTCTTCTTTGTCCCCATAGTTTTTTAAAAAATATTTTAAGTATAAAATTTTTCCAGTTTGCTCCTAAAAAAATTTTTGCCCGCGACTTTGTCATCATTCTTTTGTAAATATATATAAAAAATTTATTAATACTTATAGATTTATCCTGTTTTACAAAATCTCTTCTGTTATACAACATTAATTCATGTAAGTTAATTTTTACAGGACATACTTCCGTGCATTTTCCACAAAGTAAGCATGCAAAACTTAGATGTTTAAAATCCTGCATATCATTAAGATAAGGAGTAATAACAGACCCTATAGGTCCACCATATACTGTTCCATAAATATTTTTCCCAATATTTTTATACACAGGACATTTATTTAAGCATGCTCCACAACCTATACATGATAATGCTCTTCTTTGTTGTTGTTTTTCAAGCAGATTACTGCGTCCGTTATCCAATAAAACAACATATAATTCATCAGGTCCGTCAATTTCGCCTTCTTGTTTTGGTCCTGTAATTATTGAATTATAAGCAGTAATATTTTGTCCTGTCCCATAAGTTGCAAGTAATGGCCAAAATAAATATAAATCTTTAATACAAGGTATTATTTTTTCTATTCCTACAACTACAATATGAATTTTTGGAAACAAAGAAGACATTATTATATTACCCTGATTTTCTGTAACAGCTATACCTCCTATATCGGAAATTAAAAAATTAGCCCCTGTTATTCCTGCATCTGCTAATGTAAATTCATCTTTAAGCAAATCTCCGACAAAAAATGTTGCTCCTTCTAATGTGTCAATAGATTGTTGATATTTTTTGTTAATTAATTCATAAATATCTTCTTTTGATTTATCTGTTCTGTATTTAACATTATTATCTTCTGAAAGTTGATTAATATGTTCACTAAAATCTGTCTCTGAAAATTTTATTTTATTCTTTTCCAAAACATCTTTTAATTCTATTTCAATACAGGTAGATGATTTTGATTTAACAACATGTTTAACATCATGTTTTTTTAGAATAGATATTATTTTATCATTAGCTTCATTTTTATCTTGTGCCCATAAAACTTTACCTCCATTTTTGGAAAAGTTTAATTCAAAATCAATTAAGTATTCATCAAGGTCATTTATAACATTATGTTTTAAATTTGCAGCTCTTAATTTAGCAAGTTCCGTATTTTTATACTGTTCTTTACCTTTAATAACAGAGTTATTATAATGTAATTCATTAGTATTCACTATTTTCCTACGGTTCTTATCAAAGGCTGTTATCTCTGAATTTTTGATAAAGTCATTATATACATCTGACATCTTTTCTTTTATTTTTTTTAAATTTCAACTTGTTTTGATGAAATTTTTTCTACTCTTCTTTTATGTCTGCCTTGTTCAAAATCTGTATTTAAAAACTTCATAACTGTCTTTAAGGCAGTTTTTTTTCTAATAAACCTTGCTGGTAATGCAATAATATTAGCATTATTATGTAATCTTGCAAATTTAGCTAATTTTTTATTCCAGCATAAAGCAGCTCTTATTTTTGAATGTTTATTTGCTGTCATGCTAACACCATTACCTGTACCACAAATTATAATTCCAAAATTAAATTTACCATGAACAATAGCTTCTGCTAATGGATGAATAATATCAGGATAATCAACACTTGCTTCTGAATATGTTCCAAAATCCTTTGTTTTATATCCATAGTTTTCTAATTTTTTAATTAAAAATTTTTTTAACATAAATCCAGCATGATCACTTCCTATAACTAAAATATTACTTTTATCAATCATTGTTAATAAGTTTTAAAAAATAATCTAATTTATAAAATATAAAGAATTTATATACTGCTTATTATTAACAACTTATAAAATAACATAAAATAAACTATTTTCTTTAATCTGTTAATAATTAATTCTTTGCTGTTTTTTTAACAATTGTTGTTAATATATACTTAATTTTGTGTTATAATTTATTTATAAAAAAATTATTAAAAAACGAAATATTATTCTTTTTATAAATAAAAATTAAAAATACAAATTTATTTATAATAATGATTAAACATCTTTTTAACAAAAATTTATTTAATATTATCATCTTTTTATTAACATTTTTAACCAAAAAAAATATTTATAAAATGTTAATAAAAACATAAAATTATAAAATACAATATCTTATAAAACAATTAATATTGATTAATTGTTAATTATTATTAATAAATTACAAAAGCAAATAAATTACAAAATATTTTTAAACAGTATTAACAGAACATAACTACTAATACAATTTTTTAAAAAAAAACATATAATAATATAAGAGATGAATAAATATTATAAAAAAGAAATTAAAAAATTAATAAAAGAGAAAAATGCCATATTATTAGCACATTTTTATCAAATTCCTGAAATACAGGATTTAGCCGATTACGTAGGAGATAGCTTAGCTTTATCTCAAAAAGCTGTTAAAACAGATGCTGATATAATAATTTTTGCAGGTGTAAAATTTATGGCCGAAACAGCAAAAATATTAAATCCTGATAAAAAGGTTTTATTACCTGATATTAATGCAGGATGTTATTTAGATGAATCTTGTCCTGCTGATGAATTTAAAAAATTTATTAAAAAATATCCCGACCATAAAGTTGTTTCATATATAAATTGTTCTACAGAAGTGAAAACCCTTTCTGATGTAATTTGTACTTCAAGTAATGCGATAAAAATAGTAGAATCGTTTCCCAAAACACAAAAAATTATTTTTGCACCTGATAAAAATCTTGGAGCTTATGTTAATAAAAAAACAGGCAGAAATATGGTTTTATGGGATGGTGTATGTGATGTTCATAATAAATTATCAAAAGAAGATGTATTATACTTTAAAGGGAAATATCCTGATGCAAAGCTTGTTGCTCATCCCGAATGTGATATATCTGTCCTTAAATTAGCAGATTTTGTAGGTTCCACAACAGGTATGTTAAATTATACAAAAAAAGATTATGCAAAAAAATATCTTGTTGCTACCGAGACAGGTGTAACATACCAGATGAAAAAAGATTCTCCTGGAAAAAAGTTTATTACAGTTACAAAGGATAAAACAAAGCCATATAATTATTGTCCTTATATGAAACTTAATACATTAGAAAATCTTTATATGTGTATAAAAAATGAATATCCTGAAGTAATTTTACCAAAAGAAATAATGGAAAAAGCAAAAGTTCCTATATTAAGAATGTTGGAAATATCAAAAAAAATAGGTTGTTAATTAATAATCGCAGTATGAATAATATTTTTAATCCTGTTGTTTATATAGAACATAATTCAAATAATAGTAAATATATCTTTGTAATATTTAACCAACTCAGAAAAGACAAAATTATGTCATTCCGAATTTAGTTCGGAATCTCTAATTTCAATAATATCAATAGATTCTGAAACAAGTTCAGAATGACAAATAGGCAAATATCTGCTTTTCGGAGTGGGTTAAATATTTGAATTCAAAATTTGTTATAATAAATTTTTATTAAAAATGATGAAGATTATAAAACTCCTTATTCTACTGTGTCTTATAACATTTAATGTATTTGCACAAGACACATTAAAAAAAGATAAAGCTATTTTTAAAGAAAATAAAAACGGATATTATCAAAATACTATTTTAAGAAGTATTAAAGATTATAATGATAAAGATAATGTTAAGAAACCATACAAATATTTTTCTGTTGATTTTACAGGTTTTGATTTACCCGTATCTGACGAGCAATTCACAAAATACTGGTATAACAAACCTTTATCCCAAGGTTCGGCAGGCACTTGCTGGTGTTTTTCAGCAACTTCTTTTTTAGAATCAGAGATATACAGATTGACAAAACAAAAAGTTAAACTATCAGAGATGTATTTTGTGTATTGGGAATATGTTGAGAGGGTGCGCAGGTTTGTTAAAGAAAGAGGAAACTCATATTTCTCACAGGGTTCTGAATCAAACGGCGTTATAAGAATGATGAAATTTTATGGTGCTGTGCCTGACTCTGTATATCATGGAACAAAAAAAGGACAGAAGTTTTATGACCATTCCAAAATGTTTGAACAAATGAACAATTATTTAAAATCTGTTAAAAATGATAATAACTGGAATGAAAAACAGGTGATAAAAACAACAAAATCAATTTTAAACTTTTATATGGGGACACCGCCATCAAAATTTTTGATAAAAGGGAAAGAAGTAACACCAAAAGATTATGTAAAAAATATTCTAAAATTAAATCCAAACAATTATTTCAGTTTTATGTCAACAAAAGAGCAGCCATATAATCAAAAAGGCGAGTTAAAAGAAGATGACAACTGGTGGCATTGCGATAGTTATTATAATGTCTCTTTAGATGATTATATAAAAATTATAATAAAAGCAATAACAAATGGCTATACTATAAGTATATGCGGAGATGTCTCTGAGTCAGGATATGACAGCTCTGCCGAAGTTGGTATCATACCCGATTTTGATATACCTTCTGATTATATAAATGAGGACTCACGACAATTTCGGCTCAGTAATAAAACAACAACAGATGACCATTGCATACATCTTGTAGGATATATAAAAAAAAATAATAAATACTGGTTTCTTATAAAAGATTCCGGAAGTGGCGGATTTGATGGAAATAATAAAGGATATAGATTTCTTAATGAAGATTATGTCCGACTAAAAATGATGAACATCCTTGTCCATAAAGACGCAGGTGAAGAGATTTTGGATAAGATAATTAAATAATTTGTCCATCCGTTTTTATGTATTTTATTTGTTCTTTAGACATGATAACAAGAATTTGTTATAAACGAGATACAACATAGACAAAAGGTAAAAATGAGTTTAATTATATATAATATTAATACCGTTAAATATTTACTCCGTTGGATCAGGCGTCTGCCTGACGGTATTAATTTATTCCTTCAATTCTATTAATAAAGACATTAACTAATTTATAATTTTCGCTTATTTCGCAAACGTCATTCCATATATCAGTCATAATTTTGTGGAATTTTTTCATTTTTATATTGCCAAATTTAATATTTATTACTTTTGGTGGTGGCTCCAGAAATATAATTCTATCTAAAAAATCACTATCTTTTGTAATTATTGTCAAATTGTTTTTTTTTGAATAATCCCAGATTTGTTTATCTTTCCATTTTGGATTAATATCCCGTTGGTGTATATAATTTTCATTATTCCAAATAGAAAAATAATAAGGTAAATTTACATCAATCAAATATTTTTTCATTATGCAATTTCCTTTATTATATATTTTCTATTCATCAATCTTGTTGCAAATCTCATACATGCATCAATGTCTTCCGGTTCTAAATCGGGATATTGCTTTAAAATTTCTTTTTTAGTATCTCCTGCTGTCAGAAATTCCATTATTGTCTGAACAGTAATTCGTAAACCTCTTATTGTTGGTTTCCCATTACATAATCCCTCATCAATAGTTATTCTATCTTCTAAATAAATCATATTTTCTGTATTTTATTTTTATAAAAGTAGATTTTTTTACAAAGATACAATATTTTTTAAGGTCAAAGGCAAAAAAACAAATAACAAATTTTACAGGATGAAACTTGTGCTGAACTCGTTTCAGTATAGTTACATAAATTTTTATTCTTTAGGAGGAATCTCATACATAATATTCTGGTCAGAACCGATAAATTTGATTTTTAATTTGTTATATCTGTCAGGCTTCAGTCCTGTAATATCAAAATGAAGGACAGTATTTATTTTTTTATCACAGGTTTCATTTTTAGAAGTATGTTTTAAAAACAAACCGGCTTGCATAGGTAAACTTTTTAAATAATTACCATTAAATATCAAATCAAAATTATGAGTTCCGCAACCACCCAAATAAGATATTTCTATATTAAGTATGTTTTTTGTATTATAACTCAGCGATTCTATTTTATAATCTAACTTTTTACTTCTGTCAGGCGAAAAATTCCTGTCAATTATCAGTTTAGATATAGTTTGTTTATCACTTTTATCTTTCTGTATTTTTTTATTCGTTTTACATTGTAAAGACATAGCAGATACAGCCATAGTTATGACTATAATTTTTGATAAAGAAGTAAATTTCATAATATTTGTTTAAGTTATTTTAATTATTATTTTCTTTAAATCCAAAGCCCGGAGACGGAACTGTTGAGGACAACTCTTTTTTGTTGCATTCTTTAGGGGGATTGTTAAAACCGGAACATATCAATTCAAACAAACTTTTAGGGTCTCTGTCTGATGACATCTGTTTTCCGTTTATCACAAGAGCAGGAGAACCGGCTATTCCATATTTATCATTATCTTCTTTATAAATATCAAACACAGGAAATTTACCACTAAGCCAGGCACTTTTATCATTATATTTTTCCGTTACCTTATATTCATTATCAGTCATTTTTATACAATCTCCTAATTTTACGCTATCTATATTAACTTCCTTTATACATTGAGCAGAATTACCATCTTTAAGAAAACATTTTAGATATTCAATCAATTTATCAGGATATTGTTTTTGAATACAATACTCTCTTAACTGTTCATCAAGTTCTTTTTTATCATGCATAGCATAGTTACAGAATTTTAGTTCAAAATCTATTTTTTTATCCAAAGTTTTTAATACAGGGATAATACCTTTTTCTATTTGAGTGCCATACGGGCAATAACTCATAATAAACAGTTCAACTTTTGGTTTATCAGATTTATTAACAGTATGAGCTTCGGTATATTTATCCATTTCTTCATCAATTTCTATTATCTGAGGAATAAATTTTTTACCATCTTTTGTTAAATAAGCAGGAACATCTTTTTTTTGACCAATATCCAAAGTGATTTTAAAGAAATAATATTCTTCTGTAATTTCTTTGACAATTGCCTTAGTGCCTTGCTTCATCAAAATTGTGTTTGCAAATTTTTCTACTTTGTCTTTAATTTCCTTATATTCTGATGAATCTGATATATCATATTCAAAACAATCTTCCTCAATACCACAGCTTTGCGAAAAAGTTATTGTTGGAAACAAAACAGTTATTAATATTGCTATAAAAAAATTTTTTAATCTCATAATATTTATTTTAATTTTAATTTGCAAATGTATAAAAAAAATAATTTTTATTTGTCCTTATTTTTATAATTTTGTTGTTGTTTTAATTATAAAAATATAAATTTATGAAACTAATATCAGGCAAGATAGCTTTAATAACCGGTGCTTCAAGAGGAATAGGCAAAGCCATTGCTCTTAAATATGCTCAGCAAGGAGCAAATGTTGCTTTTTCTGATTTAATGTATGATGAAAAAGCTAAAGACCTTGAAGATGAGCTAAAAAAGTTTGGCATAAAAGCCAAAGCATATCCTTCTGACGCAAGTTCATCTACTGACAGCGAAAAATTAATAAAAGATATTGTAAATGATTTTGGAACAATAGATATACTTGTTAATAATGCAGGAATTACAAGGGATAATTTATTAATGCGCATGACAGAAAATGACTGGGACGCAGTAATTAAAGTTAATCTAAAATCTGTTTTTAATTTAACAAAATCTGTGCAGCGAACAATGTTAAAACAACGTTCCGGAGCAATTATTAATATAAGTTCTATTGTTGGTGTTCAGGGCAATGCAGGGCAGGCAAATTATTCTGCATCAAAAGCAGGTATCATTGGATTTACTAAATCAATAGCCCGAGAACTTGGGTCCCGTAATATCCGTTGTAATGCTATTGCACCTGGTTTTATTAGTACAGAAATGACAGATAAGTTGCCGGAAGAGGCAAAACAGGAATGGATTAAAACTATTCCTATAAGAAGAATTGGAACACCGGAAGACATAGCAAATGTTGCCTTGTTTCTTGCATCTGATTTATCTTCTTATGTAACAGGACAGGTAATACATGTTTGTGGTGGTATGGTTACGTAACGGTTTGGTGGTATGGTTAGTTGCCGATTTTGAGGTAGTTTCCTGTCAAGTTACAATACCGTTGAAGCGGCTATAACCCTTGAATTTACTATTATCTCGGCTATTATTTTTATACATTGTTGTGTGCTGGGCGTTATCCATTCGTTAATTCATTTGCTATTAATTCAGCTTGTTTAAGAACGGTTTCAGTTGCAAGTTTTTGCATATCTGGTGGATAACCAAATTGTCTCAAAGTCCGTTTTATTATTACTTTCAATTTTGCTCTTACACTTTCTTTTATTGTCCAGTCGATTGATGCGTTTTGTTTTACTCTTTCTGTTAAAATGACAGCTAATTTTCTTAATTTATCTTTCTGCATTAATTCTTTAGCACTGTCATTATCCGATACCGCAGTATAGAAAGCATATTCAAAGTCATTCAAATCAAGTGTTTTAGCTTCACTATCCATATTCACAATTTCCTTACTCAGTTTTATGAGTTCATCTATCACTTCTACTGCTGTCAGGATTTTATTGTGATACTTTTTGATAGCGTTTTCAAGCATTACCATCAATGATTTACTTTTTACCAAATTCTTTTTTGAACGATATTTGATTTCATCATTAAGTAATTTCTTTAAAACTTCCAATGCAATATTTTTATGTTTCATTCCTTTCAATTCCAATAAGAACTCTTCTGAAAGAATTGAAATATCTGGTTTCTTGATTCCTGCCGCATCAAAAATGTCAATTACTTGTTCAGAAACTAATGCTTTGTCTATTACTTGTCGGATAGTGGTTTCAATTTCTTCATCTGTTTTTCCTGCTCCTGTAACATCAAATTTTGCCAATCTTGCTTTTACTGCCTGAAAAAAAGCGACTTCATCTTTCACGTCCATAGCTTGTTCGTGAGGAATTGCAATAGCAAAGGATTTTGAAAGTGCTGTTACTTCGTTGATATATCTTTTCTTTCCATCTTCTAAGCTCAAAATATGTTCTTCGGCTGAAAGTATCATAGAAAGTTTTTTTGAAGTCTCCGCTTCAAAATATTCTTCATAAGCAAAACCGTGAAACATATTTGAAACTACTTCTAATTTTTCCAACATCAATTCAACAACTTGTTCCTGTAAAATAGTTGGGTCACCTTTACCACCAGAATCTGAATAAAAAGAAAGTGCCTTTTTCAAATCGGAAGCTATTCCGAGATAATCAACAACCAATCCACCTGGTTTATCTTTATAAACTCTGTTTACTCTTGCAATTGCTTGCATCAGGTTATGACCTTTCATTGGTTTATCAATGTATAAAGTATGCAGCATAGGAACATCAAATCCAGTAAGCCACATATCACGAACAATAACCAATTTTAGTTCATCATCTGAATCTTTCATTCTCTCGGCTAAAATTCTTCTTTGCTGTTTTGTTGTATGATGTTTAGCAATTTTTGGTCCGTCTGAACTGGCAGAAGTCATTACAACCTTTATTACACCTTTGTCCAATTCATCAGAATGCCATTCGGGTTTGATTTTAATAATTTCATTGTAGAGGTCTGCTGCAATTCTTCTCGACATTGAAACAATCATTCCTTTACCGTCAAAAACTTCTTGGCGTTGCTCGAAATGATTTACAATATCTTTTGCAATATTTTTTACTCGGTTTTCGCTTCCAATTAATGCTTCAAGCTGTGTCCATTTGGCTTTTGCTTTTTGCGTGTCGGTTAAATCTTCTTGGTCGAGTTCTTCATCTAAATCTTCAACAAGCTGTTTACCTTTTTTGCTTAGGTTCACTTTTGCTAAACGGCTTTCGTAATAAATACGAACAGTTGCACCATCTTCTACCGCTTGGGCAATATCATATACGTCAATATAATTTCCAAAAACAGCAGGTGTGTTTACATCTGTACTTTCAATTGGCGTTCCCGTAAAACCGATATAGGTTGCATTTGGCAAAGCATCTCGCATGTATTTTGCAAAACCGTAAACGGTTTTTTTACCAACCACATTTCCTTGATAGTCCTTATCATCTATTGTTTTGGCTTTAAATCCGTATTGTGTCCTGTGTGCTTCATCGGCTATAACAACAATATTTTCTCTTTTGGATAAAGTTTCATAAATATTGCCATTATCAGGTTGGAATTTCTGGATAGTTGAAAATATTACACCGCCCGAAGCAACTTTTAATTTCTCTTTTAAATCTTCTCTATTTTCAACCTGTTTGGGTTCTTGTCTTAAAAGCTGTGTTGAAGATGCGAATGTATCAAACAGCTGGTCGTCCAAGTCGTTTCGGTCTGTAATTACTAATACAGTTGGATTATCTAATGCCAAAACTATTTTTCCAGTAAAGAAAACCATTGAAAGTGATTTGCCACTTCCTTGTGTATGCCAAACAACGCCACCTTTTCTATCACCTTTTGGTTGTGTTTTAACTCCTGCTACTCCATAACTTTCTGGCGATTCCATAACCATACTAACTGGCGTTTCTTTATCTAAAGAATATCCCGTGGCTCTTAAAGCTGATTCAACTGCTCGGTTTACAGCATAATATTGATGATAAGCTGCCAATTTTTTAACTGTTGAAATGCTTATAATTCCGGTTTTAGCATCTTCTTTTTTCGATTTTTCAAAAACAACAAAATGACGAATTAAATCCAACAAAGTTTCTTTGTTTAGCATTCCATTAATCAATGTTTCTAATTCCGATATATAACCCGTATTCCATTTTTTTGAATCAGATTTTTTGGTTGCTTTTATTTCAATCTCTTCATTCAAATAAAACGGTTTATTTCTTCCTGCTTCAATTTCTCTTTTTATCCATTTTCTACCAAAACCAGTTTTTAATTCTTTTTCTCTTTTTAATGCTTCTTCTCTTGATGGAAATATTTCGTGGTGAATTATTCTTACAGGTTTATGACTTTTCGTCCAATTAGATCCTTGACCTGAAATATGTTGCTCCCATCGCTTTATTAAATCAGATGCTTGACCAATATATAAACTCCTGTCTTCACATTCAATGACATAAGTATAAAATTTATTATACAAGAAAGTATTTCCGTCTGCCGATTTTCTGCCTGTGCGTTGCACGCAGACAGGCCAAGCCATAAAACGCGTGAACCCTGCTGACAAAGAACCTGCTTTGGCTTCTAATCCATCGGATATAATCATTAAACCATTGTAAGTAAACAAACTTGGAATAATTTCTTTGTAAGTCTGTAATTGTTTGAATGCCGATTTTACTGTTGCATTTTCATCGGCAGGATTTTTTAATTCAATAACAACCAAAGGAATACCATTTACAAACAGAATTACATCAGGGCGTTTGTTGTTCCCGTTTTCAACAACTGTAAATTGGTTAGCAACAATAAATTCATTATTTTCAGGTGTTTCAAAATCAATGAGCCAAACTAAATCACCTCTTTGATGCCCCTCTTTTTGATAAGAAACATTGATGCCCTCAGTAAGCATTCGGTGGAAACTTTCGTTATTGGCAATTAATTCAGGTGAGTTAATACGCTGAATTTCTTTTATCGCTTCTTCTTGCGAATCATAAGGAACTTTTGTATTAATTCTACGAATAGCATTTTGCAGTCTTTCTGTTAGCAAAACATCTTCATAAGAGCTTCGTTCAGATTTTTCTCCATCGTGAGCAATATCAGGTGCATAAATGTACTGATAGCCCAAACGCTCTAATAATTCTATTGCAAATTCTTCTATTG
>CAZOSY010000061.1:0-12723 GCA_964582565.1 uncultured Bacteroidales bacterium
TAATACAATTTTAAACAGTAGAGACGAGGCATGCCTCGTCTCTACTAATAAGAATATAATACAAATAAAATTGTGTGAATGAGTAGTTTTATTTTTTTATATATAATATAATCACTTGATATTACGGATGTTCTAAGGTTTTATACCGTTGGATAGGCATCCTACGGCATTTATTATTTTTGTATCTCCAAATTTTTAAGAAGTCTGAATTTTTTAGTTTATGAATTATTCAGGTTAATACAAATTTATACTGATACGGAATAAGTTTGCGAATTATATTAGATTATTCCGGACGATATAACTGCTTTTATCAGGCAATTGCCTGATATCATTAATAAGCAATATACTTATTATAATCCCCAATATGAATTATAAAAAAGAAAAAGAACAGGTCGCATACTTTATGAAACGACTTTATACACAAAAATTAACAACATGTTCAGGCGGAAATATAAGCATAAAAATAAATGATAAAATTATCCTTATCACTGCTTCACAAACAGATAAAGCAGGATTGAAACCGGAACAAATTGGTATAATAACCCTTGAAAACAAAAACCTTACTCCTGATTTGAAACTTAGTATGGAGACAAGTATGCATTTATTAATATATAAAAAAAGACCTGATATAAAAGCTATTATACATGCACATCCTGTTGTTGCTACAGGACTTATTGTATCTGACAAAAAAATTAACTGTAAGCTGACAGGCGAATCAAGAGCAATGCTTGGCATACCTGTGCTTACTCCTTATGCTCTGATGGGTTCAAAAAAACTTGCTTATATTGTATCTGAAGCATCTTTAAAGACAAATGTAATACTTATGAAAAACCATGGAGTAATAGCCAGTGGGAAGTCATTGCTCCAGGCATTTAACAGAATAGAAATACTTGAAAATGCAGCTAAAATGACATTAATATCAGAACTTTTGGGAAATAAAAAAGAATTGTCAGCAAAAGACCTAAAAGAAATTGATAAACTTTTTGAGGAATAAACAGATTTTGAATTTTATTATCAAAAATATTTACCGCATAACAGAAATATTCCTTGTATAAGTATTTTCGCCAACTCTTATATTTAGCATATAAATACCGTTTTTTAGCGAACTTATATCAATTTCCTTATTATAATTCCCTTTGAATTTCTTATGCTCTTGTTTATAAACATTCTGACCTAAATCATTTATGACCTGTATAATAATATTTTCAGGTTTTTCAACACAGAAATTAAGATGGAATGTTCCTTTGTTTGGATTTGGATAAATATCAAAATTTCCATTATCAGTTATTTCATTTATTCCTGTTTCATTATCAGCTATATTTGACACAGATTTATCATAAATCATTTTTGACCCGCCTGTAGGATTGCAGGGATTGGGACTAAATACTGCAACCTGATAATATACATTATTAGAAGGTGGATTTACATCTGTCCAGCTATACAGGTTACCTGCCACAGAATCTATTAATACAATATCATTATTAGTACCTCTGTAAATGTAATACGTTCCAACGTTAAATCCCATATATTCATCCCAGATAAGCTCAAAACCCTGTGCCACACTTCCGCTAACTGACAGATGTATGGTTTTGTGAACATAACTTAAGTCCGACTTAAAACCACAGGTATCAATAATAGATATTTTATACAGGTCTGCATGCTGAGCAGGATTTGATGTATTATCTATAAAAATACTTAAGCTGTCAAAAGATACATTAGTTATTGAGTCATAAACACCGGCTATTGAACCTTGCTTATAAATATTAAATGACTCTATTCCCACACTATCATTTTTTTCCCATATTATCATATTTTTACCACTTGTTGTATCTACTGTTACAATACAAATTTCCTGATATTGATATGTACTGGTAAAAAAACATCCATTACCATTTTTATCTGTCTTGACCAAATAAATTCTGGATTCAATTGGTGGAGTAGCAGGATTATAGGCACAACCAACAGCAACATATCCGTTATCATTAGTTTGTTGAACTGAATAAAAAGTTGAAAAATTATAGTTATAAAAATCATAGTTATAATAATTATGGGTCCAAAGGCTGTCGCCATTAGCATTTACTTTAAAAAGTAAAGATTTAAGATAAGGTCCGTCACCGGCAATAATATATCCTCCATCAAATGTTTGTTGAACTGAATAACCATGAGCTTGTTCTCCAAGAAGATAAGTTTTAGTCCATAAAGAATCGCCATTAATATCTGTCTTAATAAGAGAAGTTTCATTTCCGGAATTATAAAGCACAATATATCCTCCATCAATAGTTTGCTGTCCTGATGATGTTCCGTCCTGACACCCAGTATTATATGATTTAGTCCATAAGGTGTTACCATTAGCATTTGTCTTAATTAAAGAAGTAGTACCAGAATCATCATCAAAAATAATATAACCATTATCAGTAGTTTGTTGCACAAAAAATCCTTTGATTGGTTTGGTCCAAAGAGTATCGCCATTAGCATTAGCTTTTATAAGTTTATTGCCAATACCAATATAACCATTATCAGTAGTTTGCTGCACTGAGTTTACAGAGTAAGGCATTGCCCATAATATATTCCCAATAGAATCAATTTTTGTAATATGCAAAGAATTAGCAAAGATATAACCACCATCAGTAGTTTGTCGTATATATATTCCCTGTTCATCTTCATCATAATATTTTTTAGTCCAAAGTGTATCACCTTTAAAATCTGTTTTAATAACAATTGTCTTACCGCCTCCAAAAATCTCAAAAGCATTATCATAACCTGTTATGATATATCCATTATCATTAGTTTGTTGTACTGAATACCCTACACCCGAGTAAGTTCCATAAAAATTTCCAAATGTAACCTGGGCATTACTAAATAAACCCAGACACAAAAATGTTAATAAAAATAAATTTATTTTTTTCATAATTTTTTAAGTTTTAAATATTATAGAAATTCTTTACAAAGATATAGATTTTTCTTATCAAAACAAATTTTTTATCAGATATTTTATTTTATAAAACAAAAATATTTTAAAATATTTTTGTTAGCTCTTGTTATTCCTAAGAAAGAAAATTTTAAGAATATGACATATTTTTGAGATATGTTATATTTAATAATATTTTTTTGTCTAATTGAAAAAAAATTACTATAAAATTTTTAAAGATACGAATTTTTTTTTTAAGACAAATGTTTTTTTATAAATAAAAAAAACCGGAAAATAATCAAACAATTGATAAATTCCGGTTCTTTTAAGGTATATTGGTTCTAAAAAAGTAAGGTTTTATTTACTGCATAACAGAAATATTCCTTGTATAAGTATTTTCGCCAACTATTATATTTAGCATATAAATACCGTTTTTTAGCGAACTTATATCAATTTCCTTATTATAATTCCCTTTGAATTTCTTATGCTCTTGTTTATAAACATTCTGACCTAAATCATTTATGACCTGTATAATAATATTTTCAGGTTTTTCAACACAGAAATTAAGATGGAATGTTCCTTTGTTTGGATTTGGATAAATGCTTATATTAAAGTTTTTATCACTTAAATTATCTATATAAGACGAAAGAGCAATACAAATTGTATCAGCAGCAGAGCAAGTATTAATATCAGTAACAGTAACCGAATAACAACCAACTGCCGTAACATTAAAAGTTGAGTTTAATGAACTGTCCTGCCATTGATAAGTATAAGGCGTTGTTCCACCTGTTGCTGTTCCTGCATCCAATATAACAGTATCCGGCTGATCTGTAAAAATTGTATCTGAACCTAAATCTAATATTATTGCAGAAATATTTACAGTTATCGCTTCTGAAACAAACTCACTAATGCCTGGACCAAAGTTCATTGGCGGAGACAATAATGTAGTTCCATACGACTTACAGGTATAAACACCTTGGTCATCTGATATAACATTCGGAATAATTAATAAAGTATCTGTTGCACCGGTAATTGTGTCAATGCCTTTGAACCATTGATAACTTAAAGCAGAATCCTGAGAAGCAATGCTTAAAATTATTGTATCACCCTTACATATATTAAAAGTATCAGCCATACCAAAAGGGTCTTGCGGAGCATAAGTATAATCTGTAAGAAGAGATAATGTATCTGCTATTCTTAATTCCCTTGCATCTGAAAAATCCAGTTTATTGTTTTCTGTTTTAAGTTCTGTTAATGTAGCAAATGAAGAGATATCAACAAAACCTGTAAATTGATTATTGTAAAGATACAATTTTTGTAAATTGTTCAGATTATTAATTTCAGCAGGTATCTTCCCTGACAAATGATTGCCGCTAAGATTCAAATCCTGCAAATTGTTCAGATTGCCAATTTCAACAGGTATTGAACCTGTAAATTGATTGCTGTAAAGATATAATTTTTGTAAACTATTCATATTACCAATTTCAGCAGGTATTGTTCCTGATAAATTATTGCCGTAAAGAAACAGGTATTGCAAATTAGTAAGATTACTAATTCCAGCAGGTATTTCCCCTGATAATTGATTAAAACTAATATCCAAATGTTGCAAATTGCTCAGATTATTTATTTCAGCAGGTATTGCTCCTGATAAATGATTATAGCCAAGATATAAATCTTGCAAACTGTCCATATCACCGATTTCAGCAGGTATTGCTCCTGATAAAAGATTACCGTATAAAAATAAATATTGTAAATTGTTCAGATTACCAATTTCAGAAGGTATTGCTCCTGACAAATCATTGTATCCAAGATATAATTCCTGCAAATTATTCAGATTACCAATTTCAGGTGGAATAGAACCAACCAAATTATTATATCCAAGATAAATTTTTGTTACACTGGTATCTGTAACAGTAACGCCAAACCATGTTGGCACATTACTTGTAAGCCAGTTGGTATTGCTTGTCCAAGCAGCGCCATTAGTGCTGTTATACAAAGCTATCAAAGCCAATGAATCTGTTACACTAACCTGAGCTTTAGCTCCTTTGTTATTTAATATTATAATTGAACAATAAAATGTAATAAATAAAAATATAATTTTTTTCATAGTAAAAATGTATTAAAATTAGTAAAAGCTAACCTGAATAATTCATAAGTTTTCGTTATGAGAGTTGAAAGTGCCAATAGAATTGGAAAGCACAGGATTGAGCATCGGAGATGTAGCAGAGCTACATTGAGAAGCGAAATCCGAGCATTTTTAATTATAGCAGGCAATTTCAACTCGTAATAGATAATTTATGAATTATTTAGGTTAAATAGTTTTGCAATATTATAAAATATTTCATTAAAAAAATAGAATATTTTTGTCAGTTTTTGTTATTCTTGAAAAAAAGAACTAAATAAAAATTTACCCATCAAATGTGTGTCTGACCGATTAAAATAACAATAGAACAAAATTTGTAATTTCGCAGATTATGAAACCAACAAAGATAGTAAGTAAAATAGGAAAGATAAACAGTTCGGCTCAAAGCATTTATAACTATTTATCAAATTTTAAAAATTTTGACAGGATAGCACAACATCCTGATATAAAAAACTGGGAAGCAACAGAAGACACATGCCATTTTTCTGTAAAAGGTTTTAACAATATTGGTATGAAGATAAAAAACAGAGAGCCATATAAGACCATACAGATAGCAAGTGATGGAAAAACACCATTTGAGTTTTTGTTGTGGATACAATTGCTGGATAAAGGTCCTTATGATACAAGAATAAGAATAACTGTTCATGCCAAACTAAACCCTGTTATGAAAATGATGCTTGGAAAAACATTAACAAAATTTGTTAATAATGCTGTTGACCAGCTTGAGATGTCTCATTTTTAGTTTAACACCAAAAGATAATTAGTGTCTGTCTATAAAGTAAGTGTTTAGTTCAGAATGTTCGGGTTCGAGGCTTGCGCAGTAATGAAAATCAGGCGTTTACTTTTGTAAATGACTGATTTGAAAGACAAGCATAACGAAGAAATCGGACATTCTGGACAAATACTAATTATTCTACACCAATAAGTTCAACATCAAATATCAGAGTAGCATAAGGAGGAATAGGACCGCGTCCTGCGCCATAAGCAAGGTCAGAAGGTATGATAAGTTTTGCTTTACCTCCTGCTCTCATCATAGCAATACCTTCTTCCCAACCTTTTATAACTTGTCCTGCTCCTAACTGAAATTCAAAAGGTTTGCCTCTGTCTAAAGAGGAGTCAAATTTTGTTCCGTCTAATAATGTTCCTGTATAATGAACTTTAACTTTTTTGCCCAGTTCGGCTTTAGTGCCGGTGCCTTTTTTTAGTTCAATATAATATAAACCATTTTCACTAGGTTTAACAGTTATTTTGTTATCTGCTATATATTTTTCTAATTTCATAGGTTCTTCGGTTTTATTTTTTTCCATCATTACTTGTCGTTTTTCTATTTCTAATTTTTTTTCTAATTCAAATTCATCTTTTGTTGTTATTTTATTTAGTTTTACATCAAAATACAGAATATTTCCTGTGTCTATAAATTCAGGCAATGTTTTCATACGTGCTGTTTTTAAGAAAAAAGAGTCAGCACTTACAATAAAAGTGGCACTATCGCCAACAGACATCATTGCCAGTCCCTCAAGAAAGTCCCCTTTAAAATCAGGTTCTTTAAGTTGTATCCTGACAGGGTTACCAAATTCTTTATTGTTAAACAAAACAGAATCTTCAGTACGATATATTAAATCCATACTAAGTATGTCTCCTGTTGATGCTTTAACAGAGTCATCATTGCTCACATAAAACTGGTAATACAATCCTGATTCGGCTTTTTCAAATCCGGGATATTTTGATTTTTGTGAATTACAAGCTACAATAGTAGTAAAAACTACAATAACAGCTAAGAAAATTTTTAAGATGTTCTTTTTCATTTTTTTTTAGTTTTAAAAATTTATTTATTTATTAATTTATTAAAGAATTGCAAATTTATTTATTTATTTATTATTTCAAACAAAATATAATTTATTTTTATAATTATTCACCCCGTAGGAAATATCCAACGGGGTAAAGGTATTAAAATTTTTATTACTATTTAGGTATAAGGATATAGGGTATAGTAGTTGCACTCAGACCTTATTTCTCTATACCCGAATAGTTACTTATTTTTTTATTTCAATCAAATTTATATCATAAATAAGTGTAGCTTTTTTTGGTATTTTATTCTGGTCTCCTATTAGTCCAAAAGCAAGATAAGAAGGTATGATAAGTTTTGCTCTGTCGCCAACTCTCATTAATAATATTCCCTGTTCAAGTCCTGCTTCTACATTTCTTTTGCCAATAATAAATTCTTTTGGCCCATCTTTTTCAGAACTATAGCACATATCACCATTTATAAGTTCAACTGTATAATTTATTTTTGCTGTTTTGCCATTTTCAGCTTTAACACCTTTTCCATGTTTATATATCATATATCTTAGTCCTGTTTTTGTTTGCTTCATATCCCAGTTATATCGCTTAATATAATCTTCAATTTCCTGATTTTCTGTCTTAACAAGATGTTTATTTACTTCTATCAAGTCTTTTTTATATTTTTTAAAGTTTATTTTTTTATTTTGGTTATTCTTGTCATTGTTATTGTTATTACAAGATAAAAAAGCCAATATTAAAGCAATTAAAAGGTATTTGTTTGTTTTTTTTAGCATAAATAAGATGTTATTGTTTTGTTATCTCATATGAAGTGAACTAAATAGTGTCTGTTCATAAAGTAAGTGTTTAGTTCAGAATGTTCGAGTTCGAGGCTTGCGCAGTCTTGAAAATCAGGAGTTTACTTTTGTAAATGACTGATTTGAAAGACAAGCATAACGAAGAAATCGGACATTATGAACAAACACTAAATAAGCATTTTTGTTTATTCATTGTCAGGGCTTAATTTTTCTTTATAATCAGCTAAAATTTTTTCAAATTTTGATATTGTCTCATCCATTGTGAGCCATGATGTTGCTCCTGCTGCATTTTTATGTCCTCCACCATCAAAGTGTTTAGCAATATCATTTACAGATAAATCACCTTTTGAACGAAATGAAATTCTTATGTTTTTATTATTTTCAGTAAACAAAGCAGATATTATAATATTTTTTATTGACAGAGGATAATTTACCAGTCCTTCTGTATCTCCTATCTGATGATTAAACTTTCTTAAATCATTTTTTGACAGAATTATATATGCTGTAGAATATTCAGGTATAACTTTCATTTTTTCAGATAAAGAGAATCCGAGTAATTTAATTCTGTTTTCCGAGTTATTATCATAGACAAGATTGTGGATAAGACAACCGTCTATACCATATTTAATAAGTTCAGCAGCTACAAGGAATGTTTTTTCATTATAAAGAGAATAACTAAACGACCCTGTATCAGTTATAATGCCTACATATAAGCATTCTGCTATTGCTTTATTAATAAGATATTTTTTGTTCAGATTAATAATAAAACTATATACCAACTCTGCAGCAGAGGATACATTTGTATCAATAATAACAAAATCGCAAAAATTTTTACTTTCAATATGATGGTCTATTAATATTTTTGTTGCTTTGGACTTTTTTAAAGTGTCTGATAGTTTTCTGACACGTTTAGCATCATTAAAATCAACACAAAAGATAATATTAGCATTTTCCAATACAGATACACTTTGAGCAGCTTGTTCGGTATATATAGTTATTTTGTCATTGCCATGCATAAAAGACAAAAATTCAGGATGCCTGTTAGGTATTACAACATTTACATTATGATTTTCCTGTATTAAAAGATTATATAAAGCCAACGACGAACCTATTGAATCTCCGTCAGGATTAACATGTGATATTATGGCAATATTTTTAGGAGAATCAAGTAACTTTTTTATTATATGATAATCTTGTGAAGTCAAATTAAAATTGGTTTGATTTAAAAATCTGCAAGTTTATAAAATAAAAATCATTTTTAGAGAGGATTCAAATATAAAAATTGATTTTCAATCAGTTTAATTTGCATTTATATTCACTACAACTTTTATACTATGATGCTTTCAATACAGGCATTAGTCAGAAATTTATGTGTAAAAAAGTATTAATAAACTTGATCATGTTTACCAATGTCTATAAAAATTGCTTTGGTTTGATTTTCTTCAAAAAAGAAAATAACTCTTAAATCAAACTCAATACTAAAACTCCATAAACCGATAAGTTTTCCGGAAAGTTTATGGGTTCTTAATTTGCGGTTAAAAGGATTTTTAATAAAAATTTTGACATACTGCCAAAATTTATTTTCTAATGCTTTATCTCCTTTTATCTTTTTCTTTAATTTCTTTTTAAATGAAGAACTAAAAGCAATTTCCATTATTTATTTTTTATATTAAATCTTTTAGTTTGTTAATATCTTTTGAAAAAATCAGTTTGTTTTTCTTAAACTCTTTTTTTGCTGTAATATAATTTTTATAAATATAATTTCTTTTTTCCTCAACAATGTTTTTTTCAATAATAAACTTTATCTCTTCTTTTTCAATTAAAGATAAATTATTAATTAATTGTAATATGTTATTAAATGTTAATTCCATTTTATTAATTTTTAAATTATTATTCCCCAAAGATAATTTTTTAAAATTATACAAATATATAATATTATATTCAAACTACAACATTTTTTTTTAATCTGCAAGTTTATAAAATAAAAATCATTTTTTTGTAAAAACAATAAATTATTATTTTTGTGAATTCTATTAAAACAGATATTTTATGAAAAACAACAAGACACTTGCAATTATCAAACCTTTAGCTATAAAGAATGGCTGTACAGGTGCTATAATAACAAAAATAAATGAAGCGGGTTTTCGTATTTTAGCTATGAAGCTCACGCATTTGACAATAGATAAGGCAAAAGAATTTTATTCCGTTCATAAAAACAGACCTTTTTTTAAAGAACTTGTGCTATTTATATCTTCTGCCCCTATATTAGTGGCAATTTTAGAAAAAGAGAATGCTGTTAAAGATTACAGAGAGCTTATAGGAGCGACAAATCCGGCACAAGCATTACCAAAGACCATAAGGAGTTTATATGGAACTTCTATTCAGGCAAATGCTGTTCATGGTTCTGACAGTGATGAAAATGCCGAGATAGAAACCGATTTTTTCTTTTCTGATATTGAGAGATTTTGAAAAAAATATTATTATATCAGATTTCCTCATTTATGCTTATCAGAAAATTTAAGTATTTTTTTAAACAATGAATGCCAACGGCTTATACAACCAATTTGTCCTGTATTATTTGTTCATTAAATAATATATACAATTGATTTTATTGCATTCTTGTTGTGCCGACTGTTGACTGGGCACTAAGACTCTTCTGTATGTTTATATTCTATAAAGGTTTTGTCAGAATAGAGGACAACAATTTTTTCTATATTTTTTTCTTTATTTAATTTTTTATCAGAAAAAAGATTAGGTTTTATATTGTTTTGATGTTCAGAATCATCTTTTTTTATAAAATCAGCATTTTTATTGATATTATCTGAGCTTTTGTTCATTTCTCCAAGCCCTGATATCAACCAGTCAGAGCTTATTTCAGGAAAATTTTTTAAAGTTTTTTGAATTAATTCAAGTCCCGGTTTGTTACGACCGGATAATATATGTGATATACTTGAACGTTGCACACCTATTTTGTCAGCAAATTTTGATGCTGTAAGATTTTTTGTTTTTATAATTAAAGAAATTCTGTTTATCATTATTAAAAATTTTAGATTAATATAAAATCAAAATTGTTCACAAAAATACACTTTTTGTTTACAATTGATAAAAATATTCTTGTTTACATTTGTAACAATTTTTATTATTATAAAATTTTATAAAATTATTATTTAAAAAGATTAACTATAGTTTAATTTTAGTTATTTATATAACAAAAAAACAAATTTAATTAATTGTTCTTATTATCAAAGGAAAATGTTAATGTATAAGTTTAAATAATTTTTGTAAATATCTGGGTTTGAACTAATTATCATTTAAAATATAATTTATTTCAAGTAGTTTAACAAAAAAAGAATATTTTTACAACAATAAACATTTGTATCTTATATATTTAATTTTGATTACATTTGTAATATTCTTTTGAATGTATTTATTTTATTGCCTTTCCTATGATATTTGTATTTTCAAAATTTACAATTGTAAATAGTATATAAAACTAATATTTTATCCTTAAATTTTATTTTATTATTTGTAAAATTCATCATAAAAATTAATATCAATGCAATAGAAACAAAAAAATAAATATTTCCTAGCCCACCCCTGACAAACTAAAAATTACATTTTTTTTATACTTCTGCAAAAATTTTTAAACCTTGCAGTATTTAAAATTCAGATTTAATTTATATTCATCCAATAATATTATATTAATTTCTTATTTTTGAATTTTAATATATATAAAGTTATGATTTCTTTTATACCATTAGCCGAACGACTTAGACCAACAACATTAAAATATTTCATAGGTCAGGAACATCTTGTTGGAGAAGGATCTGTTTTACAAAGATTAATTATTTCAGGAAATGTCCCATCAATGATTTTATGGGGACCTCCAGGTGTTGGTAAAACAACACTGGCTTATATTATTTCAAAACAATTAGAAAAACCGTTTTTTAATCTAAGTGCTATAAATTCAGGTGTTAAAGATGTGCGCGAAGTGATTGAAAAATCAAAAAAAATCAATGGGTCTATACTTTTTATTGATGAGATTCATCGTTTTAACAAATCACAACAAAATTCGCTCTTAAATGCAGTAGAAAAAGGAATAATAACTCTTATAGGTGCAACAACTGAAAATCCCTCTTTTGAAGTCATATCACCTTTATTATCACGTTGTCAGGTTTATATTTTAAAAGAACTAAGTAAAGACCAACTGTTAAGTTTACTGGACTTAGCAATAATTGAGGAGCAGAAACAAAAAGGAAAAATAATAACAATAAAAGAATATGATGTTTTATTAAGAATATCAGGTGGAGATGCAAGAAAATTATTTAATGCTTTTGAACTGACTGTTAATTCGGAAAAAGATAAAAACATTACTATTACCAATGAAAAGGTATTAAAATATGTTCAGCAAAATATTGCAGTATATGATAAAAAAGGTGAACAACATTATGATATTATCTCTGCTTTTATTAAGTCAATAAGAGGTAGCGACCCTAATGCAGCGGTTTACTGGCTTGCACGTATGATTGAAGGCGGAGAAGACCCGAAATTTATTGCAAGGAGAATGATAATACTGGCATCGGAAGATATTGGCAATGCTAATCCTAATGCTTTGTTATTAGCTAATAATTGCTTTAATGCTGTAAATGTTATTGGATATCCCGAGTCAAGGATAATACTTTCGCAAACAGCAATTTATCTGGCTTGTTCGTCAAAAAGTAATGCATCATATAAAGCAATAAATTTAGCACAGGAGACAATAAGAGCAACAGGAGATTTGTCTGTGCCTCTTGAACTCCGTAATGCCCCAACAAAGCTGATGAAAGAAATCGGCTATAGCAAAAATTATAAATATGCTCATAATTATAAAGACAACTTTGCTTCACAGGAATTTTTGCCTGACAAAATTAAAAATAAAAAGTTTTATGAGCCACAAAATAATACACAGGAAAATAAAACAAGGTTACGGCTTAAATCTTTGTGGAATAAGAAATATAATTATTAAATGGCTATATGGCTTTATGGTAAAAAAAACAAAAAATTAACCATAAAAGACATAAAAGAAAATATAAGAA
>CAZOSY010000062.1:0-12612 GCA_964582565.1 uncultured Bacteroidales bacterium
AACAAAATCTAAAAATTTGGCTTCGTGGGAACTTTGATAAGGTAATTTCTATTCCTATTCCACACTCCACATAGCCGCAACCGTTATACGCAATTCAAAAAATATTTTTCTTATAATAAGAATATTTCGATAGACTTTTAAAACAAAGAATAAATTTGTTTTTTAATTATTTATAGAGGGGAAATAAGGTGTTTTATTAAATAATTTTATTCTATGCTAGATAGTCTTATTTTAAATAAAAAATCAACAGAAAGAATTTAAAGGAAAAAAATCCTTATGAAAAACAGTAATTTAATTAACAAAATAATCTTAGGTGATTCTTTAGAAATATTATCTACTATAAAAGATAATTCTATTGATGTTGTTTTAACTGACCCGCCTTATTTTTTAGATAAGTTAGATAATAATTGGGAGTATAAAAAAGTTGAAAATACCAAGAATCAACACACAATAAAATCACTGCCAGCAGGAATGAAATTTGATAGAAATCAAGGTCAAGAATTTTATAAGTGGTATTTAATAGTATCGCAACAAATTTATAGAATACTTAAACCTGGTGGTTTTTTCTTTTCTTTTTCAAGTCCTAGATTGTATCACAGAATGGCATCGGCAATTGATGATGTTGGCTTAGAAATTAGAGATTGCTTCTTGTGGCTTTACACACAAAATCAAGCCAAAGCAATGAGTATAAATCATTTTATAGACAAAATGAAAATATCTGAAAAAGAAAAAACTGAATTAAAGAAAAAATTTGAGGACTGGAAAACTCCACAATTAAAAAGTTGTTTTGAGCCGATTGTGATGTCGCAAAAACCTACTGACGGAACTTATTTGAACAATATAATAAAAAATGATATAGGATTAATGAATACAAATATTAAAGTTGGCGACAATATGTTTCCGTCGAATGTTTTAACAGTAGATAATATAAACGAAATAATTGATAAAGCTTTTCTATTAGGCAAGCCTACAAAAAAAGAAAAGGGCGATTTTAATAATCATAAAACCGTAAAACTGTTAAAAATCTGCGAGCACATCATTAAGTTAACTGCTTTTTACAAAAATGCTGTTATATTAGATCCGTTTGTTGGTAGTGGCACAACTGCTGTTGCTGCTAAAAAACTTGGATTAAACTACATAGGTATAGATTCAAATCCTGAATATGTGAAAATAGCAGAAAAAAGATTAAAAGAATTAGATAAAAAGGCAGATTTCTTTAGTGCTAGAAAACAGGAAATATCGCAAGAGGCTAATTTGCAAACCTAAGCGCCTGATGCGGACTAAGCACAACAAGTATTACAAATCATATTTCTCAATTGTTTCTTTTGTTGGTTCTCCTTTTTTGTTCCATCCTCGTAAGCTGTAGTATTTTTGTATAATTGACTTAAAGAAATTTTTGTCAAGCTTTTTATCTCTCATAAATCCTGATAATGATTTTTCTTTAAAAAATCTTTCAGGCAATATATCATCAGTATATTTTCTTCCATTTCGCAGGTTATATCTGCGAGCTAAATTTGTTATCCTTGCTCCTATTTTTTTTAAAGATTCAGGTGTATGGTTAAATCCTGTGGCTGCATTTAATAATGGTGCTAATCTATCAAGTCCATAAGGAACAAAATCGCATATTACAAGGCAATTGCGTGTATTTATTTCATCTAATCCATCTGCAACTGTTTCCGGTATATCTTCTATTTTAAAATTTTCTCCCATTTCTGCTTCTGTGCACCACAATCGTGTATGGCTGGCAAAGTCAGCGACAGACATAGCAACTCCCATTGTGAGAGCACCTTTTGGATTAACTCCTGATATTTCCATACCATAAATATTTACAGCAAATTCTTCGCTTGTTTTTCCTATTTTTTGTGATGCTATACGTGTTCCGTCAGAGAATATTTCTCCAATTCCTTTTTTGTTTGCCATAAGTTTTAGCAGTTCTCTTTGTGCTGAAGCATTTCCCCATTCCAGATTTAGTCCGTCCCAGTCGTCAATAAGATTTTTTTCATAGCATTCCATTGCAAAAGAGCATGTGATACCGGCGCTTATAGTATCCATACCAAGGTCGTTGCAGATTTCATTTGCCAGTGCAACATCTTTTATGTCTGATATCATACATCCTGAGCCAAAAAATGCTGTTGTTTCATATTCAGGACCTTCAAGTTTATGACCGTCCCATGTAGCAATTTTAGAGCATTGTATTGCACAGTTGTAGCAACTTGTATTTTTCCAGTTTAGTTCTTTTCGTGCTGTTTCAGAACTAATTTTTTCAAATTCATCAAACTGGCATAACTTAAAATTTTTTGTTGGAAGAAATTCATATTCCTGACCACTGCGTACGCATTTCATAGTTCCTTTTTCACGGCGGAATTTTACACCATCATTATTTAAAATATCTTTTGTAAGTAATTTGTTTAGTTTATCAAATTTTTCTTTATCATAATATTTTACAGGGATATCTCCATCAACAACTATTGCTTTTAAATTTTTAGAGCCCATAACAGCTCCCACGCCACCTCTTCCAAATTGCCTGTCTTTATCAATACCAATACATGCTATTTTTGAAAGGTTTTCGCCGGCAGGTCCTATGGCAGCTACTCTTGGATTTTTCCATTGATGTTGAGCTTTTAATTTATCATTGGTATAATATATTCCTTTCCCCCATAGATTTGAAGCATCATTGATTTCTACTTTTTTGTTTGTTAAGTATATATATACCGGGTTTTTAGCTTTCCCTGTTATGATAATATAATCATATCCGGCAGCTTTAATACGTGGTCCGAAGTTGCCTCCGCAATGGCAATCCTGTATTGAATTTGTAAGAGGCGATTTAGTAACCAGACAAGTTCGTGCACTTGTTTGTATTTTTGTTCCTGTAAAAGGTCCGTTAATAAATATCAAAGGATTTTCCGGACTAAATGGGTCGGGATTAGGAGCTATTTTATCAAGTATAGCAAAACCTAAGCCCTTGCCTCCAATATATTTTTCTAAAAGATATTTATCAGTATCTTTAATTTCATATTTCCCTGTTGAAAGGTTAATATGTATCCATTTACCTGTATATGACATAATATTATTTTTTACTGTTGATTGACGATTAATAATTGACGATTGATAATTGACGATTGATGATTGTTGTTTATTTATTTGTTTATTTGTGCTGTTTTTCTTGATGATACAAAAATTGCTGTTAGTTCACTTGCTTCTTGCAATAATGATTTTACTATTGATTTTTTTAATAAATTTTCATCTGTAATAAATTCAAGCCAAAATAATTACTCATCAGTTTCTTCAACTACTATACTAATTTTTGCTATAAAGCTTGATTTTGATTGGGCATGACAAGTTGCTCTGTAATTTGCAGCAGATGAAGTAGAACATCTTATTAATTGCCCTTTTATATGATTTCCTAAATATGTATTTGGTAAATGTATAGCAAGTTTTACACATCTATGGGCAAAATCTATTATCCTTTTCATTAATTCCTGACTATTCATAATTTTTAATATTTTTTTTAATTATCAATCGTCAATTATTGTGTATTTTAATAAGGTCTGTAAGTATAGAGAATCCTGTTTCTGTTTTTCCTGCGCCGGCACCAACAATAGTAACATCACCAAGCAGGTCTGTTGTAAGTGTTATAGCATTAGTTGCTCCCATAATTCCTGCAAGAGGATGGCTCATATCAATCATTTCAGGTGCTACTGATGCTGTAATTTTGTTATTTTCTTTTTTTACCGAACCTATTAGTTTCCATCTGGAGTTTTGTTTTTTAGCTTCATTAATATCGTCAATAGATATGTCTGTAATACCTTTACAATATACATCAGAAATTTTAAGAGGTGTTCCCATAACAACATTAGCAAGTATAGTAACTTTTGCACGTGCGTCATATCCCTGAACATCGCCCGTTGGGTCTGCTTCGGCATATCCAAGTTCCTGTGCTTTTTTTAATGCGTCATTGTAACTCATTCCTGCCTCCATCTGAGTAAGAATATAATTTGTTGTTCCGTTTAAGATACCACGGGCACAAGATATCTCACATCCTGCAAGTGGTGATTCTGTTAGATTTAATACAGGTGTTCCGCTCATAACAGTTCCTTCAATCATAAATTTAACATTGTTTTTATCTGCTAAATTTTTCATTTCAGAATATGCAATAGCAGCAGGTCCTTTATTACTTGTTACTATATGTTTTCCTGCTCCAAAAGCTGCTTTGCAATGACTAATGGCAGGTTCTCCTGTTTTAAGATCAGTATATGCAAGTTCACAAACAACAGTTGCATTACTTTTTTTAATAAGTGTAATATTGTCCCAGTCAGTTAAGTCCTTTGTAAATTTTTTCTTTTCTTTTGTCTCATTGAGCATTTGAGTAATGTCAAGTCCATTAGGATTATATACATTCCCATAAATAAAATCAGCAACAGCTACAATATCAAAATCATAACCATATTTTTCTTTTAAATAAGTTCTTTTTTTTAATAATATTTCTGTTACGCCCTGGCCTACTGTGCCAAATCCTATAATTGCTATTTTTTGTTTCATTTTAATTTTTTTTGTTAGTTAGTTATTTATTAATTTAGTAAAAATTTTTAAGTATTGTTAAAAGATTGTAAAAATTATTTAAATAAAGTGTTAATGATTATATATCAGTTCATCTATTATTCATAAATAATTTATCTATACTTAACTTAATAATGCCAATTTTTAATACAGACAGACAGTCGTTTTACAGCTTCTATTAGTTGGTCTGATGAGCCATACGAAAAGTTAAGTCGCATGTGATTTTTTTCTATATTTTCACCATAAAATTGTTCTCCCGGAACAAAAGCAACTTTATATTTAGTTGTTGCCTGAATAAATAATTTTTCAGTATCAATATAATCGGGTACTGTAGCCCAAAGAAAGAGTCCTCCTTTTGGTTTTGTCCATGTAATACCTGTTTGTTTTGGAAAATATTTTTCCATAGCTTTAAGAAAAAGATTAAGTTTTTGACTGTAATAATTTCTACATTTTTTTATATGCTCTTCCAAATTCATTTCTTCAAGAAAAGCAGTACATAAGTCCTGATTATATTTCGGTGTATTAAGCAAATTCCCTTCTTTAATGTTAGTCATTTTTTCTATTACTTTTTTTGGTCCAATATTAAATCCTACACGTGGTCCGGGGCAGAATAATTTTGAGAAAGTATAAAGTCCGATTACATTACCGCCTTTTCTTTTTTGGTCTAATTCAAATATAGAAGGCAGAGTTTTGCCATAATATCGCAGGTCGCGATATGGACTATCTTCTACAATTGGGACATCAAATTCATAACTTAGGTCTAACAGTGCCTCTCTTTTCTCCAAACACATTGTTATTCCGGTAGGATTTTGAAAATCAGGGACTACATAGATAAATTTAGGTGTTTTGTTTTGAGCTTTTAACTCTGTAAGTTTTTTCCTGAAACCATTAATATTTGAGCCGTCCTTTTCAATATCAACCCCAACAAATTCAGGTTGTTCCATTCTAAAAGCGACTATAGCTCCTGCAAATGTAGGGCGGTCAAGCATAACAGTATCATTGTTATTGATAAACAGCCGTCCTAACAAATCAAGTCCGTGTTGTCCGGAAGAAGTAATCAGAATATTTTCTTTTGACACATTTATATTATCTCTTTTCAGGAATTTTATTATTGCTTTTATAAAAGTTGATTCCCCCGGAATAGGAGAATATTGCATAATTCTATCTATATCTGTATTTAACAGTTTTTCAGATATTGTTTTAACTTCCTGTTTCTGAAACACATCAGGAGAAGGCAATCCTCCTGCGAGAGATATAATTTCAGGGTCTTCTAAATATTTTAATGTTTTTCCTATTGGATATCCTTCATAGTTTACTATATTTTTAGAATATCTTGATTCCCAGTTATTTATCATAATATTTTTTTTAGTTAATATATTTTTTTTTGTTTTTTTTTATATGAATTATAAATATTCTACTCCTAATAAATTTTTAAGCCATTGATAATGTAACTTTGGTTTCATCTAAAAACCTTTTCCAAAAAAAGATGATATATCAAAATATATTTCTCTCTTAATGCCGTCTGCAGTTTTAACGGTCAAAATGTCATACGGTTTTTTCTTATACTCTCTCAATTCCTGCATTATCATTTTATATCCGAGATAGTTTTCAGCTAACCATTCATACTCTGCCTTAATTGATTTTACAATTATGGCTTTTTCATAGGATAATCCATCTTGCCGGACTATTTCTTTCATTTCTGAGTTAGATTCATCACTTGATACATTTTTTGTAGAGGAACATGTCACTAAAAATAAAATACATAATAGTAATAATGCAATTCTTTTTATATGTTTATATCTTTGTAATTGGTTCATTTTCATTTACTTGCATTTTTAGCAAAACAAAAGATAAAAGTTTCAAGTTACATTGTTCTATTGTTCTATTGCTACATTTAGCTATACTTTTTTTAACAATTTAGCCCTGTTAGAAAATTCAAAGTGTTTTAAGTAAAGACATAATAAAAATTATAAATTTTTTAAACGGGGTAAAATCAGGATACAAAAGTATAAAAATATAATATTATTTAAGAATTATTTTTTTTGATAACTGTATTACGTAGATTTAAGTTCCAAGTGCGACATTTTTTTCAAAATTACTTAAAAAATTAATAATATTGTGGCACTTCGGTATTTCTAATGGGTAATGAAGTATTATAAATTTTATGTTAAACAATGAAATAAAAATAACTATGGTCAAAGGCGGTTTAGTTCCGTAATAATATTTTATGCAAAAACCTGTGCTGAATTTTATCCTGAACTTTATGTTGAACTTGTTTCAATATCGTTTCAGGGTTATTTCAGTATTTAAAAATACATCAATCAGTCAAATACCGGACTTAAGAAATATACTGCCACTATAGATATATATGCTACATTAAATTTCAATATGCTCTTTTATCTTTGCCTCTGATATAATTTAAAAAGGCTTTATTTACTACTTTGTTTCCTCCTGGTGTAGGATAATCACCTGTAAAATACCAATCACCTCTATCATTTGGACAAGCAATATGTAAATCTTCTATAGATTGAAAAACAATTTGAACTTTTGCCTTAACATTTTTAGGAGTAAGCAGTTCGCTAATTTTTTCAGATATTTGTTCTATGGTAAATGGTTTATAAATTTCTTTTACATAGTTAATCACTTTTTCTTTTGGGAAGTTTTCCTGTTCTTTTGATTTTTTATATACTTCATTTATAATATTATCCTGTTTGGTTTTTTTTAGCAGTTCAATAGCAGCTTTGAAAGCAATAAAATTGTTTAATTTGGACATATCAATGGCATAGCAATCAGGATAACGGATTTGTGGTGAAGAAGAAGCAATAATAATTTTTTTTGGTTCTAATTTATCAAGAATATTTATAATGCTTTGCTTTAAAGTTGTTCCTCTGACAATAGAATCGTCTATTACAACAAGATTATCAACATTTTTTTCAATAGTGCCATAAGTAATGTCATAAACATGAGATACTAAGTCATTACGTTGGCTGTCCTGTGTAATAAATGTTCTTAACTTGATATCTTTAATAGCAATTTTTTCAATACGAATATTTAAGGATAGAATTTCATCAAGTTTTTCTGGTGTTATATTATTTCCGAGTTGAATAATTTTGTCTTTTTTTATTTTATTACAAAAAGAGGTTATTTCTTCTACTAGTCCATAAAAAGCAGAAGAAGCAGTATTTGGGATGTAAGAAAAGACAGTATGTTTAAGGTCATAATCTACACTTTTAAGTATTGAAGGAACTAAGGATTTTCCTAATTTTTTTCTTTCTTTATAAATATCTGTATCAGTGCCTCGGGAAAAATAAATTCTTTCAAAAGAGCAGGATTTTCTTTTACCGGGATTTTTACATAAATATTCTTTTATTTCTCCATTTTTTTTAATGATTAAAGCATTTCCCGGTTTTATTTCTTTTATAGTGTTAACAGATACATCAAAGGCAGTTTGAATAGCAGGACGTTCAGAAGCAACAACAGCCACTTCATCATCAATATGGTAAAACACAGGTCTTATACCTATCGGGTCTCTAAGCACAAAAGCATCTCCATGTCCGAGTAAACCAGCTATAACATACGCTCCATCCCAATGTTTACAAGAGTTATGAAGGATATTCTGTATATTTATATTTTTAGCAATAAGAGAAGAAATTTCTTTTTTTGTAAAACCTTTTGATTTAAATTTTTTGTATAATCTGTCATTTTCTTTATCAAGGGAATAGCCAATTTTCTCTAAAATCGTTATAGTATCAGAAGTATCTCTTGGATGCTGTCCAATATTTATAAGAGTTTTAAAAAGTTCATCAACATTTGTTAAGTTAAAATTTCCTGCTATTACTAAATTTTTTGTCATCCAGTTATTTTCTCTTATAAAAGGATGACAATCTTCAATTCTATTTCTGCCAAATGTGCCATAACGCAGGTGTCCTAAATAAAGTTCCCCTGTAAATTCAGTAGTTTTTTTTAGCCAGTTTGCATCATTTAATCGTTTTGGATTTCCTTTATACGCAGTTTTAACTCTATTATTAATTTTATTAAAAATATCTCTTATAGGGTCAGCAGAATTTGAACGAATTACACTAATATATTTATTACCTGGTTTTGTATCAAACTTAATATTTGCAATACCGGCGCCATCTTGTCCACGATTACGTTGCTTCTCCATTAATAAATAGAGTTTGTTTAAAGCATACAATGGAGTGCCATACTTTGATACATAATATTCAAGTGGCTTTAACAGCCTGATAAGTGCTATACCACACTCATGTTTTATTTGTTCACTCATTGGAAATAATTTTTTAAAAATTTATACTATTACAAATTAATCAGGTTAAGAGCCGCAATCAATTTTTCATTATAGGATTATACTATAATTATATCATTTTTTTAACATTAACCCAGTCAGTAAATTGTTCATCTGTAACTAAGCCCAATTCAATAGCAGCTTGTCTTAAAGTAATATTTTCAATATATGCTTTTTTTGCAATTTTAGCAGAATTTTCATATCCAATATGGTTGTTAAGAGCAGTAACAAGCATTAAAGAATTTTGCAAGTTATCTTTTATTATCATATAATTAGGTTGAATACCTGCAACACAGTTATCATTAAATGATTTACAGGCATCGCCAAGCAGACGCGCAGATGTTAATAAATTATAAATAATTAAAGGTTTATATACATTAAGCTGAAAATGTCCGTTCATTCCACCAATTGTTATAGTTGTATCATTACCAATAACCTGTGCACATACCATTGTTAAAGCTTCGCATTGTGTTGGATTGATTTTTCCCGGCATTATTGAAGACCCTGGTTCGTTTGCAGGTATTGATATTTCTCCTATTCCGCATCTTGGTCCTGATGCCAGTAATCTTATATTGTTAGCAATTGCCATTAAACTGTTTGCCATAGTTTTTAAAGCTCCTGATGTTTCAACCATAGCATCATGAGAAGATAGAGCTTCAAACTTATTTGGGGCTGTAATAAAAGGCAGATTTGTTAGTTGTGCAATTTTTTTTGCAACTAGTTTGTCATATCCTTTTGGAGTGTTAAGACCTGTTCCTACTGCTGTTCCTCCAAGAGCAAGTTCTGACAGATGTTTTAAAGTATTTTTTAAAGATTTTAATCCATGAGATAATTGTGATACATATCCTGAAAACTCTTGTCCTAATGTAATGGGTGTTGCATCCATTGTATGTGTTCTTCCTATTTTGATAATATCTTTAAAATCTTTGGATTTTTTTTCCAATGTATTTTTTAATAATTCTATTCCCGGAATAGTTGTATTAACAATCATCTTATAAGCTGCGATGTTCATTGCAGTTGGAAATGTATCATTTGACGATTGTGATTTATTAACATCATCATTAGGATGTATAGAAGTTTTTCCTTGTCCTAAAATTTTCCCTTTTAATACATGAGCACGATTTGCAATGACTTCGTTAACATTCATATTTGTTTGTGTTCCTGAGCCAGTTTGCCATACAAGCAAAGGAAACTGAGCATATAACTTTCCATCTAAAATTTCATTACATACTGTTGTAATCAAATCACATTTTTCAGCAGAAAGGACGTTAAGTTCTTTATTGGTAAAAGCTGCAGATTTTTTTAAAATAGCAAAAGCATCAATAACTTCTTTTGGCATACATTGATTACCAATTTTAAAATTATTTAAAGCACGTTGGGTTTGTGCGCCCCAATATTTGTCAGCAGCAACTTTTACTTCACCCATTGTATCTTTTTCTATTCTTGTTTTCATGTGTTTATACCGTTGGATTAACCCCGTAGGTAATTTTACCAACTGGGTAAATATCCTACGGCATTTATATTTTTTTTTAAACTTATTGTTAAATTGTTAAAATTAGCAATGTAACAATTTTTTACTTTTCAAATTTTATTATTTAGTATTTTAAATTAAATGTTTCAATATTTTTATAAATTGGTCCTTGAGGAAATAGTTCTGATGTTTTTAAGAAAAATTTGTTGATTTCAAATATTTCTTCTTTGTTTTTTTTATTTTTCAGAAATTCAATAAAATATTCTTTGTTTTTAATATTTTTTACTCTTGCAATTGTTATATGACTCATAAATCTTTGTTCCGGTTTAAATAAGTCCTCTAAATTATCATCAATTTTTTTTTGTAATTCAAATAAAGATTTCCCATTTAATCTTATCCAAACAATTGTAACAAATTTTTTAGAAAACACATTAATATTTCCGAGTTGTGCCTCAAAGCTATCAAAATTGATTTTTTTTAATCTTTTTTTTGATTTTTTTATTTTATCTTCATCTATTTCTCCTAAAAATTTAAGAGTCAGATGTAGATTTTTAGGTTTTGTAAACTTTCCTGTAAAAAAAATTTCTTTTTTTATTAATTTTTGAATATTTTTAATTCTGTTAATAGTTTTTTGTGGTAAATCCAAAGCAACAAAACATCTTATCTTTTTATTATTATTCAAATTGGTTTGCTTCATTTTAAGTTAAATTTGGGTAAACAACTAATTTATTTTCCACCAAATTGTATTAAATAAGCTTTTATAAATTTATCTAAATCTCCATCTAATACAGCATTTACATTAGATGTTTCAATACCTGTGCGAAGGTCTTTAACTAATTTATATGGTTGCATAACATAATTACGAATTTGTGAGCCCCATTCTATTTTTTTCTTTGAATTTTCTATTTCTTCAATAGCTTGTTTTTTCTTTCTTAATTCTATTTCATAAAGTTGGGACTTAAGCATTTGTATTGCCTTTTCTCTGTTTTGCTGTTGTGAGCGTGTCTCCTGGCATTCAATTATTATCCCTGATGGTGCATGCTTTAAACGAACTGCTGTCTCAACTTTATTTACATTTTGTCCGCCTGGTCCACTTGAACGAAATGTATCCCATGTTATATCAGCAGCATTAATATCTATTTCTATACTTTCATCAACTACAGGATAAGCATATACAGAAGCAAAAGAAGTATGTCGCTTATGCGCTGAATCAAAAGGCGATAGCCGAACCAAACGATGAACTCCGCTTTCTCCTTTTAAATAACCATAAGCATATTCACCGTTAAATTCTAATGATACAGATTTTATCCCTGCTATATCGCCTTGTTGGGTATTTAATATTTTAACTTTGTAATTATTCCTTTCTCCCCAGCGAATATACATTCTCATAAGCATCTCTGCCCAGTCCTGACTATCTGTGCCGCCTGCTCCGGAATTAATATTTAAAATAACATCAAGAATATCTTCTTCCTGTCCGAGCATTTTTTTGTATTCCAAGTTTTCAATAAGCTTCAAACTATATTCATATTGCTTACAAAGATCCTCTTCACTAGCTCCTTTTTCATTAAAAAGTTCACAAATAACATTAAGGTCTTCATAACTGCTCTTTACATTTTCAAAACCAGTAGTCCAGATTTTTTTTAGTTTAATTTTTTTCAAAATCTGTTTAGCTTCTTTGGGCTTGCCCCAAAAATCAGGAGATTGTGTTAAAAGTTCTTCCTCGGATATTTCTCTTAATTTTTTGTCAATGTCAAAGAAACCCCCTTAAAGCTTGTAATCGCTTATTTAATTCTTTTATTTGTTCTTCTGTAATCATAGGTTTAATAATTAAAAATTGTAACCATTCACATAGTAAACAGTTGATTATAATAAAATTTACTTTCAGTGAAATCGCTTCGCTGGTTCACCACGTTGTTCCAAAAACAAAAAATATTTTTAAAATAATAATAAGTTGCAAATTTATTAATAATTTAACAAAACAAAAAAGGAAGAACAACATGGTTCAACTTTATCATCAAAAAAGATACTATTCTTAAAGAGGAATATAATAACGCTGATGAAATGCTCTATGCTTTAAACAAGTTTTTACTATATTATATATTTTATAGAAAACATGGTTCTTTGAAAAAAGAATTAAATGTAAAAACACCCACCTAAGGCGGATGAAAGATGAAAGATGACAGTTTATAGTATATAAATTAGCTCAAATTATTACCGGGCAAAGTATAGGGGAGTTCTAATAATTACTTTTTATTACAAGTGGCTGCAAAATATCATTATT
>CAZOSY010000063.1:0-12566 GCA_964582565.1 uncultured Bacteroidales bacterium
AGAAAAAGCAGCAGGTAACAATGTATAAAAATAATTGCCGAGACAGTAGTAAATTCAATGGTTGTAGCCCGTTTCAACTTTCGTGTAACTTGACAGGAAAGTGCCACTCAGTCGGCTACTATTCATAGCGTAAACTCGTAACAAAATTCTTAATAAAAAATCAATATAAAAAACCCCGAACTAATGTAATCTTTTCCTTTTTAGTAAATAAGGTAATAATACTTGTCTAAAACCCTGATTAATATCAGCTTCTATAAAATCTATTTTATACTGACCACAACGAAGTTTTAATTTTTCTTTGTAATCATTAATATATTTAATATATTTTTCTTTAATATCATTAGGATTAAGTTTTAACTCTTCGCCACTTTCCATATCAATAAATTTATAAGGACCACTGTTAAAATCAAAATCCAATTCCTTTTGTTTATCAAGAACATGAAATAATATCACTTCGTGTTTATTATGTCTAAGATGTTGTAATGCAGAAAATAGTTCATCGGACTTTCCTATATTTTCCATCATATCACTAAAAATAATCACCAGCGAACGTCTATGAAGTTGTTCTGCTATCTGATGTAAAGATTTGGAAGCAAAAGTTTTTTTATGTGTATCTGTAGATATGGGTTCTAATAATTTTTCAAGCTCCTGATATAAATATTTATGATGAACTGAGCTGGTTTTTGCCTGTGTATGAAGTTCTATGTTATCAGAAAAAAAACTTAATCCAACAGCATCTCTCTGTTTTTTTAACAAATACATTAATGCACCGGTGCAATAAACTGCAAAAGTAATTTTATTAGGATTATTAACAGATATATTATCCTTAACAGGAAAATACATTGAAGATGAGTTGTCAATAATTATTTGCGACCGTAAATTGGTCTCTTCTTCAAAACATTTAACAAACATTTTATCCGTTCTGCCATATAATTTCCAATCAATATATCGTGTTGATTCTCCCGCATTATACAAACGATGTTCAGTAAATTCAACAGAAAAACCATGAAAAGGACTTTTATGAAGACCTGTTATAAAACCTTCAACAGCTTGTTTTGCAATAAACTCTAAATTACCAAATTGCTGCAGATTACCTTTTTCAATTATATGTTGCATAAGTAAATATGATTATAATAATTTTTTTTATCTATTCAGGTATCAGGCAATTGCCTGATTAACTCCATATATGTACTTTACGTGGTTATTTTTATTGTCATTTATATTATAATATAATAAACATTTCTGATAAGTTAAATAGTGTCTGAACGAAAACAATACTTTTTGTCATTCTGAACTTGTTTCAGAATCTATAATAACTTGATAATCAGATTCCGAAATAACCCTGAAACGACCCTGAAACAAGTTCAGGGTGACGTTGTTCAGGATGACAATATGATAAAATATTATTTGTTTTCGTGCAGGCACTAAACAGTTACATTTTTTTATAAAAGAACTTCTATTTTGTCTTTAATCATCTTTTTTGGCACAGCTCCAATCTGTTTATCAACAGCTTCACCATTTTTAAATAATAAAACTGTAGGTATGCTTCTAATACCAAACTTTGCGCTAGTTGCAGGATTATTATCAACATCAAGTCTGCATGCAACAATTTTATCTTTATACTCATCAGCGAGTTCAGAAATAATTGGACCTATCATTTTACAGGGACCGCACCATTCTGCCCAAAAGTCAACTATTACAATCTTATCAGATTTTAAAACTATTTCCTCAAAATTACTATCTGTTATTTCTATTGTCATAATTAATTAGTATTAAATTTTGTTGTGCAAAAATATGTCTTAATTTTTTATACTGCATTATTCATGCAGAAGTTCAAAATTTCAGGTTTCAGGTTTAAAGTTATCAGGCAACTGCCTGATTGGGGTTATACTCTGCTTGGCAATTATTATTTTTCGTTTTCCTTTAATTTTGCAATAAAATATAATAAAGCCCCATTCTTATATGGTTTGCTTTCAAAATCAAAACTATATTTCTGAAAAAATGTTTTTAACTCATTTTCTGAATAGAGTGTTCCGTGTATAATACTTTTACTTGTTTTCCTTTCCGGAGCGGGAACACTACAGAAAAAAGTTGCTTCTGCTTTCAATACTCTACTTAATTCTTTGATAAACAGCTCAATATTATCAAAAAAATTTAAAGATAAGTTACAAATTCCCATGTCAAAATTATTATCATCAAAAGGTAACTCACTTGCACTGGCATTATACAACTCAACATTTTTAAATCCAAATTTTGCAAACCTTCTATCAGCTTGTCGTAAAAGGCCAGAACTTATATCAATCCCTGTATATTGATTATCGTTATTTAAAAAAAATACAGCATTTCCGCTTCCTGTGGCTATTTCTAATATGTTTTTATTATGAATGTTTTTGAATTCTTTTCTTAGTAATTCAAAATGTTTATTTATATAACCACCAAATTTTTTAGGGAAAACAGATTTTTCCATAATTCTGTCATATAAAAAAGAAAAAATATCTCCAATCCAAGGTTTAAATTTTTTTAATTTATTTTTATCATTGGTCAAATAATAAATATTCTTTTTTTTTATAACAGAAACTGTCTTTTTTAGTTTATTTTCATTCATATCAACATCCTTTGATTTCGTCTTCAACTTTCAAAAGGTTAAGCTATGCCTAGTACGAAATTTTATCGCACTTCACTTTCAATGTACTACTAACTTTATTTACTTGCATAATCTTTCAACCTTAGTAGAAAAAAATGATACCCTGCAATATCAACCTTATTACCTTATTTTTGACAACATATCAGGATACAATACAAAAATAATAAGGTAATAAGCTTATTGTTTGTTTTGTGTTTATATCTTCTACTAAGGTTATTTGAATTTAAAATAAGGTTTTAAATTATTGAGCCCACTCCAAAAAGCAGATATTTGTCTATTTGTCATTCTGAACTTGTTTCAGAATCTATTGATATTATTGAAATTAGAGATTCCGAAATAAATTCGGAATGACATAATTTTGTCTTTTCGGAGTGGGTTCAATTATTTTTTTAATTAGTTTTATATAATTTGCTTCACTGAAAATTTTATCAATCGTTCTTCCCCGCCTGCCACCTATAAGCCTAAACATTGGCGGGCAGGTAAATCATATTTGTTCATACTTAACTTCTTAAATCATTATTCGTTAATCGATATTCGATATTCAATTTTTCATTCTTCTCCTTTTTTCAACTTGCCCATAATTATACTATAAGCAAATCCTTAGTTTATCTTATAATTCAAATCCATCTCTTTAATAGATTTTAAAAAATCCGAACTGTTTACCCTGAATTTTTTTGAGGGCATCTCTATTTTAATATTATTAATATTATCAAAAACATTAAATTTTAGTTTGCATCTCCCTGAATTTGAGTTTATCTTTTCAAACATATTTTGTATAAAATCGTCATTAATATCAGATAAATATAAGTTAACAGAAATGCTGTCAGTGTATTTTTCCAATGCGTCTGAAAGTAAAATTATATTATTTACTCTCACTTCGGGTCTGTCATCATTGCCCCATTGTTTTTTTTGTACTTTAGCATTTATTAATAAGAATCTGTTTTCTTCCAAAAAATGTTTTAGCCTTAGATAAGTTTCAGAAAAAAGATAAAGCCGTATAGAATCAGAATAATCTTCAATAGTAAATGTTCCAAATGGCTTACCGTTTTTAGTAATCTTGTGAGCTACCGAAGATACTATACCTGCAAATTTTATCTCATGATTTTTATATTTTTCAATATTTTTATTTAACTTCTCTATTGTTGTATTACAAAAATTATCTATTGTTGTTTTATAATCATCAAGAGGATGTCCTGACAAATAAAATCCTGTTACTTCTTTTTCATTTTTTAGTTGCTGAATTTTTGTCCAGTGTTCACATACAGGCATTTCAATATTTAATGTTTGTATATTATCTGACTTCCCAAATATATCTATTTGGTTTGGATTCTGCTTGGATTTATAATTATTAGTATCTTTAATTATTTTTTCAAGGAAAGTCAAATCTTCATTGTCTCTTTTATAAAAATATTGAGCTCTGTGAGTATCTTTAAAACTATCAAAAGCACCTGCATAAGCCAAAGATTCTAAAGATTTTTTATTTACAGTATGTAAGTCGGAACGGTTTATAAGGTCAAAAATATCTTTAAAATTATCATTTTTTGTTCTTTCTTTAATTATAAAACCAACAGCATTTTTACCTACACCTTTAATAGCACCCAATCCAAAACGAATTTCCCCTTTTTTATTAACTGTAAATTTAAAAGTGCTTTCATTGATATCAGGACCTAATACCTGTATATTTTGTCGCTTACATTCATCTATAAAATAAGTAATTTTTTTTATATTATCAATATTATTTGTCAAAACAGCAGCCATATATTCGGCAGCATAATGAGCTTTAAAATATGCTGTTTTATATGCTATAACAGAATAAGCTGCTGAGTGAGAGCGGTTAAATCCATATTTTGCAAATTCCTGTATTTTATCAAAAACCTTGTTTGCCTTTTCTTTTTTTATGCCTTTTTTTTCTGCTCCTTCAACAAAAATTTTTCTTTGCTGTTTCATTATACCAGGTTTTTTCTTTCCCATAGCCCTGCGTATAAGGTCGGCTGAACCAAGAGAAAATCCTCCCATAATTTGAACTGCCTGCATAATCTGCTCCTGATAAACCATTATGCCATAAGTAGGTTTTAATATATCTTCAAGTAAAAGATCCGGATATTCAACCTTTTCTTTTCCTTGCTTACGTTTAATAAAACCAGGTATATAATCCATTGGTCCTGGACGATATAATGCATTCATTGCTATCAAATCTTCAATATTTGTTGGATTAAGGTCTTTTAAATATGTTCTCATCCCTTTGGACTCAAACTGGAAAGTCCCTATGGTCTCACCTCTTTGATATAACTCAAAAGTGTCCTTATCATCCATAGGTATCTCATCAATATTTATTCTTATTCCATGCCTTATATATATATTTTCCACAGCATCTTTCACTATTGAGAGTGTTTTTAGTCCAAGGAAATCCATTTTGAGCATTCCTGCTGACTCAACAAGTTTTCCTTCATATTGAGTAGCCATCATATCAGAACCTTTAGCAATACATAAAGGAATATTTTCTATTAAATCATCAGGACCTATAATAATACCACAGGCATGAGTGCCTGTATGACGGACAGATCCTTCTAATTTTTCGGCAAGATTTAATGTTTTTTTTACAAGTTCTGAACCATTCTTTTTTGCTTCAGCTAATTCTGGAATTTTTTTAAACGCTTCATTTAAAGTAACATTAGGTCCTTCGGGAACCAATTTGGCTAATCTGTCAGATTCATTAAGAGAAAGTTCTAATACTCTTGCAACATCTCTTATTGCCATCCTTGCTGCCATTGTGCCAAAAGTGATAATCTGGGCAACTCTTTCTTTACCATATTTTTTTGTTACATAATCAATAACCTTTTCACGACCTTCATCATCAAAATCAATGTCAATATCAGGCATATTAACTCTTTCAGGGTTAAGAAAACGTTCAAAGAGAAGATTGTATTTTATAGGGTCTATATCTGTAATTCCTATACAAAAAGCTACTGCTGAGCCTGCTGCCGAGCCTCTTCCGGGTCCAACAGCCACATCTGATTTTTTTGCCTCTCTGATAAAATCCTGAACAATAAGAAAATATCCCGGAAAACCCATATCTTTGATAACAGAAAGCTCATACTCCAAACGTTGTTTTATCTCATCATTTAGTTCAGGATAACAATGTTTTGCTCCTTCATAAGTTAAATGTCTAAGATATTCCATTTCAGAAGAAAAACCTTCAGGAAGAGGAAATACAGGTAATATAATTTTATCACATTTTATATTAAAATCTTCAATTTTATCAACGATTTCCTGTGTGTTGGAAATAGCTTCCGGTATATCTGAAAATAGTTCACTCATCTCTGCTTTTGTCTTTAAAAACTCCTGCCCTGAATATCTCATCCTATCTTTATCAGAAAAATTTTTTCCTGTATTAAGACATACTAAAATGTCGTGTGCTTCAGCATCTTCTGCATTTACAAAATGAACATCATTTGTTGCTATAAGTTTAATATTATATTTTTTTGCTAAGTTAATAAGTGCTTTGTCCACAATTTTCTGGTCAGGGATTCCATGACGATGTAGCTCTAAATAAAAGTCGTCTTTAAAAATGTCAAAATATTCTTTAATTACTTTTCCTGCTTTATCTTCACCTTTTTCAAGAATTGTTTTTGGTATCTCACCTGCCAAACAAGCTGATAATGCAATTAATCCTTCATGATATTTTTTAAGCAGCTCTTTATCAATTCGCGGAGTATAATAAAACCCTTCTAAAAAACTTAATGATGATAACTTAGAGAGATTTTTATATCCTGTTTTGTTTTTTGCCAACAAAATAAGATGATGTCCACTTCTGTCTTCTTTTCCTTTTTTATCTAAATGGCTATTCTTGGCAACATACATTTCACAGCCAATAATAGGTTTTATTCCCTGCTCTTTTGCCTGAGTAACAAACTTTAAGACCCCATACATATTACCATGGTCAGTAATTGCAAGAGCTTTCATCCCGTCTTTCTTTGCTTTTGATATTAATAACTCAATATCTGCTGCACCATCAAGTATTGAAAACTGTGTATGCACATGCAAATGTGTAAAATTATACATAATTAAAAATTATAAATGTTTATGAATGCTTAAAATGTTCAATTAGCATATACTTAACCTGAACTTTATGTTGAACTTGTTTCAATATCGTTTCAGGATTATTTCAGTATTTAAGAACTATAAAATTAAAAATATAATGTGTAAAATTATACAAAATATCATAAGAATTTTGGATTGTTAATAAAAAAATAAAAAAAATATTTTTAATTATATGACAGTTCTTTTTCCCTGTTATTCAGGTTAGATTTAATATTTCTTGTTTTTTTATTTAATCCTCTTTTTTTTTAAAACAAGGACTAACAAAAATATTTTCATGCGTTTGCCCTGCTTCACCCCGTTAGATATAAGATTATATAATAATAATCAATACTCTAACTTAAAATTATCTAACGGGGTAAACTTGTTTCAGTAATAATTTATATAGTGTTTATTCATAATATCCGATTTCTTCGTTATGCTTGTCTTTCAAATCAGTCATTTACAAAAGCAAACTCCTGATTTTCAAGACTGCGCAAGCCTCGAACTCGAACATTCTGAACTAAACACTTACTTTATGAACAGACACTATATAATATCCGTAATTTTTTTCTTCCGTTGTAAATCCTGTGTTTATCAGAATGGCTCAGTATAACTTACCTTTCTGCCGCAGGCAGGGTTTTATGCAAAAACCTGCTTATCGCTTTTAACCAACCTTGTCTGCCGCAGGCAGGTATTTAATTTTAATTAAAAACAGTTTTTTCTTAAATTTTTGTATTTTTGAATTTTGTATAAAACATTATTAAGATATGCTTAACATAAAAGAATTGCAAAAAATTTCAACACAGGTAAGAAGAGATGTTCTAAGAATGATACACGGTGCAAAATCAGGTCATCCCGGAGGAGCGCTTGGATGTGCTGACTTTGTTACGGTCCTTTATAATGGGATAATGAAACATAATCCTCATAATTTTGATATAAACGGATATAATCAGGATATATTTTTCTTATCAAATGGACATCTTTCAGCATTATGGTATAGTGTGTTAGCTCGTTCAGGATATTTTGATATTAAAGAATTATCAACTTTTAGAAAATTAAACTCCCGTTTACAAGGACATCCTTCAATTGCAGAAGGATTGCAGGGAATAAGAATTGCTTCGGGTTCATTAGGACAAGGTCTGTCAAATGCTATTGGCTCTGCCATAGCAAAAAAACTAAATAATGACAATTGCCTCGTCTATTCTCTTCACGGAGATGGAGAACTGCAGGAAGGACAAATATGGGAGGCAATTTTGTTTGCAGCAGCAAAAAAAATAGATAATTTGATTGCAACTATTGATTGCAATGGCAAGCAAATAGACGGACCTGTTGATGAAGTTTTATCTCTTGGAGATTTAAAAATCAAATTTAAAGCTTTTGGCTGGGATGTTTTAGAAATGAACGGAAATAATATTCAGAAAATCATTGATACTTTAAAAATAGCTAAAAGCCATACAGGAAAACAAAGACCTGTTGTTATTTTGATGAGAACAGAAATGGGCTATGGTGTGGACTTTATGACGGGAACTCATAAATGGCACGGTAAAGCTCCTGATGATGAACAAACAAAAAACGCACTTTCTCAATTAGAAGAAACTATCGGAGATTACTAATTCGTTTATACATTGCTAATTAAGTATGGCTAAATTATTTATGAATAAAAAATGAACTGATATATAATTATTAACACTTTGTTGAAATAATAAACTATACTTAATTAACAATATTTTTATTAATTAGTGTCCGATTAAAAATGAAATTAGAATTTATAATAGTAGATTCCTCACTCCGTTCGGAATGACAACTTCATTATGTTGGGAAGGTGGAGAAGAAGCAGCAGCGGCAGCAGCAGAAGAAGAGAGGGTAAGGACGCGTAAAACGCGTCCTTACCCCCACCCTGAACTCTAAATAACACTGTCATTCCGAGTGATAGCGAGGAATCTCATAATATTTAGAAACGATTTTACCTAAATTTTTAAATTTAGTCGGACAATAATGATTTTTATTAATTATTAGATTGATTTTAAAAGCACTAAATAAACCATTTATTGATAATTTGAAAAATTTAACCGTTAAATATATATTAATTTTTGTTCTGTTATTTTCTAATACTTTTTCTTTTTCTCAAAAGACAGAAAAAAAACAAGAGCCGGTTACTACTCGTATTCTGTTTATACTGGATGCTTCTCAAAGTATGTATGGCAGATGGCAAAGTAATATAAAAATTGTTGTAGCCAAAAATATTTTGTCAAATTTATTAGATAGTTTAAAAAATGTAGAAAACTTAGAATTGGCTTTAAGAGTTTTTGGACACCAAAAAAATTATCCGCCTCAGGATTGTGATGATACAAAATTAGAAGTCCCTTTTTCAAAAAATAATTTTGATAAAATAAAACATAAACTAAAAATTATTGTGCCTAAAGGCACAACACCAATTACACGTTCACTTGAAGAAGCGGGTAATGATTTTCCGCCTTATTATGAAAATTGCAGAAATATAATTATATTAATAACAGATGGTATTGAAGAGTGTGGCGGAGACCCTTGTATTGCATCACATGCATTACAAAAAAAAGGAATATCTCTAAAACCTTTTATTATTGGTATTGGCAGAGATTTTTCCGAAGAATTCAAATGTGTTGGGACATATTTCAATGCCTCAGATGAACGTTCTTTTAAAAAAATTTTAAATGTTGTTATTTCTAAAGTCCTTAATCCAACAACAGCTCAGGTTAACCTTCTTGACAATTATGGAAACCCTACTGAAACAAATGTAAATATGACTTTTTATGATAATCTTTCAGGACTTGTAAAATATAATTTTATCCATACATTAAATAACAGAGGACTTCCCGACACACTTGTAATAGACCCTTTAATGACTTATGATATAGTTGTTCATACAATTCCTTGTGTAAGAGTTGATAGTATTAAATTAAATCCGGGTAAGCATAAAATTATTCCTATAGATGCACCGCAAGGTTCTCTTAAACTAAAAATAAAAGGAAAATCTGCTTATAAAAATCTACAGTGTATAGTCAGACAAAGCGGGAAAATGGAAACTATAAATGTTCAACCTTTCAGGCAAGAAGAAAAATATATTGTAGGTGAATATGATTTGGAAGTTCTTTGCTTGCCAAGATTAATCATAAAAAATATAGAAATATTACAAAGTCATACCACCAGTGTTGAAATACCTTCACCGGGAATAGCTATAATTAATAAGTCCGCAAATGGCTATGGAAGCCTTTATCTGGAAAAAGATAATAAACTTGAACTTATCTATAATTTAAAAGTAAACTCTGTTCATGAAACTATTGCGCTACAGCCGGGTAAATACAGGGTTGTTTTTAGACCAAAAGAAATATCTAAAACAATTTATACTGTTGAAAAATCATTTGATGTTAAATCAAATAGCACAATAAAAGTTGATTTATATTAAAAACTTCTATAATGTATTTATTTTTTTTGTCCTACCACAAATTTAATAAGAAAAATGTTATAAATTATAAAAAGTTATTATTGTAAAATAGCCACGAATGCACGAATTAAATACGAAAACATAAACAATGAAAAAATATACTTATACAGAGCAAAAAGACACTCGGTCAGGATTTGGACAAGGATTAGTTGAGGTTGGCAGAAAAAATCCTGATATTATTGCTTTATGTGCTGATTTAACAGGTTCTTTAAAGATGAATGCTTTTGCAGAAGAATTTCCCAAAAGATTTATACAGATGGGAATAGCTGAAGCCAATATGATGGGTGTTGCAGCCGGCTTGACAATAGGCGGAAAGATACCTTTTACAGGAACTTTTGCCAACTTTTCAACAGGAAGAGTATATGACCAAATTCGCCAGTCAATAGCATATTCTAACAAAAATGTAAAAATATGTGCTTCTCATTCGGGATTGACATTAGGAGAAGATGGAGCTACCCATCAAACACTTGAAGATATTGGACTAATGAAGATGCTTCCAAATATGACAGTTATAAACACTTGTGATTTTAACCAGACAAGAGCCGCAACTATTGCTATAGCAGATTATAAAGGTCCTGTTTACCTTCGTTTTGGACGCCCTAAAGTGCCTGTTTTTATCCCTTATGACCAAAAATTTGAAATAGGGAAAGCCCTATTATTAAACAAAGGTAAAGACGTTACAATTTTTGCAACAGGACATTTAGTATGGAAAGCCATTGAAGCAGGAGTAATACTTGCTGAAAAATCAATAGATGCTGAAATAATAAATATTCATACTATTAAACCTTTGGATACTTTGGCAGTCATAAATTCAGTAAGAAAAACAAAATGTGTTGTAACAGCAGAAGAACATATGATGAACGGAGGATTAGGCGATAGCATAGCACAATTATTAGCAAAAAACTTACCAACTCCAATTGAAATGGTTGCTGTTAATGATACTTTTGGCGAAAGCGGAACACCAGAACAACTTATGAAAAAATATGGACTGGATGCTCCTGATATTGTTGAAGCTGCTACTAAAGCTATAGCACGCAAGTAGTGTTTGTCCATAATGTCCGATTTCTTCGTTATGCTTGTCTTTCAAATCAGTCATTTACAAAAGTAAACTCCTGATTTTCAGGACTGCGCAAGCCTCGAACTCGAACATTCTGAACTAAACACTTACTTTATGGATAGACACTAAGTAATAAAAAGAATAAGTATCATAAATTTATGAACAACTATTCAGATAAAGAACTATTAGAATTATTCCATAAAAAAGATAACAGAAATTATGCTTTTAATCTGTTAGTCAGAAAATATCAAAAACAAATATACTGGCATATAAGAAAAATTGTTATCAATCATGATGATACAAATGATATAGTTCAAAATACTTTTATAAAAATATGGAAAAATCTTGATAAGTTTAGAGAGGATTCAAAATTATATACCTGGATGTATCGTATAGCAACTAACGAAGCCATCAGTTTTATTAATAAAAATCGTATAAAATATTTCTTGTCTTTTACTGATTTTGAAAATCATTTCGCTAATTCATTTACTGATGACAATTTCTTTACTGGTGATGAGATTCAAAAAAAACTCCAAAAAGTAATTCTGAAATTACCACAGAAACAAAGAATCGTCTTTAATATGAGATACTTTGATGAGATAAAATATAAAGAGATGTCAGAGATACTAAATACTTCAACAGGTGCTTTAAAAGCATCTTATCATATTGCAGTAAAAAAAATTAAAAAATATCTTACTGAAAATTAAACCTTTTATTAAAAATTTAATCAAATAAATAAATCTGTTAATTAATGTATAATAAAACACACAAAAATAATAAAGACGAATCTCAATATTTAAAAGAGTTAGCTCCAAATTTTTCTAAAATTGAAAAGAAAAATCCTTTTATGGTCCCTAATGACTATTTTGAGAAGTTACCTTCTATTATCCAACAAAAATGTAATGAAAAAACTTTATGGGAAAAAAGATTTAGTTTTATTTTAAGACCTCAATATTATGTGAGTGTCTCTCTCGCTGTTATTGTTATAATATTTATTTTAATTTCATATAATAAGTCAAATACACAAAAAATATTAATTGCAAATAATAATAATATTGAATATTATGCTAAATTTTTGACAGAACAAGACATTTTGGAAATCGGAGATTTTGATGAAGAAACACTTATAGAAATATTGTTAAACGAAACAAACAGCAACAAAAAAATATCTTATATCTCTGAATATGCTGACTATAAAGACATATCTGCTGATGATATTATAAATTATTTGTCTGACGAAGAAGATAATAACATAGATGATATGATAAATGAGTTACGAGTTACGAGTTACGAATTACGAATTA